>JAUMSA010000104.1 GCA_031293105.1 Butyricicoccus sp.
GGACATGTCGATTATACGCTAGCAGGCACGATTTCAACCCAGTAGCCATCCGGGTCGGCAATAAAGTAGATGCCCATGTCGGTGTTTTCAAAGCAGATGCAGTCCATTTCCTTGTGGCGAGCGTGGGCGGCGTCAAAGTCATCCACGGTCAGCGCCAGATGAAATTCATTGTCGCCCAGGTTGTAGGGGCGGTCCCAATCGCGCAGCCAGGTCAGTTCGAGCAGATGTTCGGTCGAGCCGTCGGACAGATAAACAATGATAAACGAACCGTCGGGCGCGTTGATGCGGCGGGTCTCGGTCAGCCCCAGGGCCTGCTGGTAGAATGCAAGCGAACGGTCCAGGTCACGGACATTGAAATTGTTGTGTGCGAAACGGAATTGCATGATTTTTCCTCCTTGTGGTTGTGTATTCACCATACCATACCGCGCGCCATTGTGCAAGAGGCAACAAAGATGCAGCCCGCATGCGGGGAAGTTTCACATTCTGCTTGCGTCGGGGGTGGCAAAATGCTATACTGTATCTTGTAAATTTGTCTGTGATAGGAGGTTGCGCCTGGTGGACAGAAAGCTCAAACAGATCATCCAACCGGGATATCACTTCTATTTTGCCATCTTCCTGGTGTTCTCCCTGTCCTGCGCCTATGTTTCCTATGTCATGTCCGGCATTGGAATCGTGGTATGTCTGATGATGTACCTGGTCTATCGCCATCGGGAAAAGCGCCGCCGCAGTGAGATGATGCGCTATTTGCAGAGCGTAACACTGGATGCCGGGCAGACAAGCCGGTCGTCCATCATCGATTTTCCGCTGCCGACCGTCATCGTGCGGGCATCCACCAATGAAACGCTGTGGGCCAACGATGCGTTCTGTGAGGCGACTGGGCGGTGGGACTGCGCGCCGAATGTCAATTTTCACGATTTGGCGCCCGATTTCAATACCCATTGGCTGGCCGAAGGCAAACGGCAATATCCGGGGGAATTGCAGATCGACCAGAATTTCTTCTGGGTGTATGGCAGCCTGATGACCGAACAAGAGGCCGATGAAGTGCTCCTGGTGCTGTATTTTGTGCCCTGCACCGAATACATCCACTGCCGGGACCGCTATACGCTCAGCCGTCCGGCGGTGTCGATCATCTCGATTGACAACTACGAGGAACTGACCAAAAACGCAACCGACTCGGAAAAATCGATTATTTTGGCCGAGATCGACCGCAAAATCGCCCAATGGGCCAAGGACAGCCGCTCGCTGCTGCGCAAATATGACCGCGATAAGTATATTTTCGTGCTGGAAAACGGCGACCTGACCAAGCTGGCCGGCAAAAAATTCAGCGTACTCGATGAGGTGCGCTCCATCCAAAGCCGGTCGGGCGTCGTTGCGACCCTGTCCATCGGCATCGGCAAAGATGGCGAGACCTTCGCCGAATGCTTCCATTTCGCTGGGGTGGCGCTGGACATGGCGCTCTCCCGCGGCGGTGACCAGGTGGTCATTAAGACCAAATACAATTTTGAATTTTTCGGCGGCCTGTCCAAGGAACTGGAAAAACGCACCAAGGTCAAGTCGCGCGTGGTGGCCAATGCGCTCATGCAGCTCATCCGCGAATCGTCCCGGGTGCTCATCATGGGCCACCAGTCGAGCGATATGGACTCGGTCGGCGCCGCAATCGGCATGGCTTGCGCCGTGCGGGTGCATGGCAAGCCGGTCAATATCGTGCTGCGCCGAGACCGCACGCTGGCCCAGGAACTGATCGATAAGATCGAAGCCATTGAAGGCAACGAAAAGCTGTTCATGGAGCCGGATGAAGCCATGGTGCTGTGCGACTACAATACGCTTTTGATTGTGGTGGACACCAACCGGCCCGACTATGTCGAGTCGCCGCCGCTGCTCGAATCGATCAATAAGGTAGCGGTTATCGACCACCATCGCCGGGCGGCCAGCTATATTGAAAACTTTGCACTCAATTTACACGAACCATATGCCTCTTCGGCGTCCGAATTGGTCTCCGAATTGCTGCAATATATGGTCCAGACCAGCGAAATCCGGCGCGAAGAAGCCGAATGCCTGCTGGCTGGCATTTATCTGGATACCAAGGGCTTTTCGATCAAGACCGGCGTGCGGACCTTTGAAGCAGCCGCCTACCTCAAGCGCGCAGGCGCCGAGATGGTGGCCGTCAAGAAGATGTTCCAGTCGACCTTTGACGAATATATGCTGTGCCAGAAGGTCATTTCCACCGCGCATGACTGCGGCGGGGGCATTATTCTGGCCATTTCGGACGAGCCGATCGAAGACCGCGCGCTCGCGGCCAAGGCAGCCGATTCGCTCCTCGGTATCATTGGCGTGCGCGCCAGCATCGTGGCATTCCATGCGGGTGCGGATACGATTGTATCCGCGCGCTCGTTTGGACAGGTCAACGTCCAGATCGTCATGGAAAAGCTGGGCGGCGGCGGCAATATCACCTCCGCCGGGGCGCAGCTGCGCGGCGTTTCACTGGAAGATGCCGAGCCGCGGCTGCAAGAGGCCATCCAGGAATATCTGGAGGAGGACGACCGGCCGGATAAGACATAAACGGCGGGCTTGCCCGCAGGACGAATTTTAGGAGGAAATCAACATGAAAGTCATTTTAAAAGCAGATGTAAAGGGCAAAGGCAAGAAGGGCGCGCTCGTGGACGTCAGCGATGGCTACGGCCGCAACTTCCTGCTGCCGCGCGGCCTGGCCGATCTGGCAACGGCCGATAATCTCAACTTAAAGCGCCAGGCCGACGAAGCCCAGGCGCGCCGCATTGCGCTCGAGCAGCAGAACGCGCGCGACATCGCGGCCAAGCTCAAGGAACTCAAGGTCGAAGTGCGCGCTAAGGGCGGTGCAGGCGGCCGTCTGTTCGGCGCTGTAACCGCCAAGGAAATCTCCGAGGCGCTCAAGGCCCAGCACGGCATCGAAGTGGCCAAGAATAAGATCGTACTCGAGGAGCCGATCAAGGCCTTTGGCACCTACATGGTCAAGGCCAAGCTGTACACCGAGATCCCGGGCGAGATCCACGTACAAGTTATCGAAGCATAAATTCCGCAAATTTGAGAATGGGCGCACCATAACCGGGCACCCATTCTCCATTTTTAGAGAGGGGGTCAAAGCGCGTGGATGAACTTTTGGCGCGGCAGATGCCGCAAAGCGCGGAAGCCGAACAGGCGGTGATTGGCTCCATGCTCATTGACCCGGAATGTATTCCGGCGGTCATTGAACTGCTGCGGCCGGATGATTTCTATATCGAGGAGAACCGGCGCATCTTTGAAACCATCTACTCGATGTTCAACAACGCCATGCGCATCGATGCCGTGACCGTGCTCGATCAGCTCAAAGGCGCGGGCCTGTACGATGACGCGGGCGGCCGTGCCTACCTCATGCAGCTCATGGACGTGACGCCCACGGCGGCCGGGGTGCGGGAATATGCCGCCATTGTGCGCGACAAAAGTATGTTGCGCGCTATCGCGGCCGCGGGCGCGGAAATCGAAAAGCTAGCGCTTGAGGGCGGCGGCGCAGCGGCAGATATCGCCGAACTGGCCGAGCAGAAAATCTATAATGTGCGCCAGGGACGCGAGATCAAAGGACTCAGCCCGATTAAATCGGTTATCATGGATTTATACGCCCAGCTTGACGAGCGTAGCCGGTCGGACAGCGACATTCCAGGCCTGACGACCGGGTTCCGCGACCTCGACCACGCGCTCACCGGCCTGAACAAATCCGACCTCATCCTGGTCGCGGCCCGTCCCGGTATGGGTAAGACGGCGTTTGCACTTAACATTGCGCTCAATGCCGCCAAGGCCAGCAAAAAGGATGTGGTCGTGTTCCAGCTGGAAATGAGCAAAGACCAGCTCGCTGGACGTTTTCTCGCCAGCGAGGCGCTCATCGAATCGCAAAAACTCAAGACCGGCAATTTGAGCGAGGACGATTGGATTAAAATTGCCCGTGCAACCAATGTGCTGGCCAAAACACGCATCTATGTGGACGATAACCCGGCCATCACGGTCGCGGAGATCAAAGCCAAATGCCGCCGCTTGGGCGATGGGTTGGGGCTCATCGTCATCGACTATTTGCAGCTGATGCAGTCGGGCGGGCGGCGCAGTGACAACCGTACCCAGGAAGTCGCGGAAATTTCCCGTTCGCTCAAGATCATGGCAAAGGAACTCAATGTACCGGTCGTCTGCCTGTCGCAGCTTTCGCGTGCGGCCGAGCAGCGTGCCGACAAAAAACCCATGCTCAGCGACTTGCGTGAATCGGGCGCCATCGAGCAGGACGCCGACATCGTATTGTTCATCTACCGCGACGATTATTACAACGACGACAGCGAGAACAAAAACGTGGCCGAAATCCTGATTGCCAAGAACCGTCACGGCGCGACCGGGTCGGTCAACCTGCAATGGATTGGCCAGTATACCACGTTCTCGAGCCAGGACCGTGTCCATGGATAAATTTTTACACACCATTGCGCAGACCATTGCGGAAAATGAGATGCTCGCCCCGGATGAACCGGTGCTGGTCGCCCTATCGGGCGGCGCTGATTCGGTGACGCTGACCTTGGCGCTGCGGGAACTGGGGTATCCGGTGCGCGCCTGCCATGTACATCATGGCTTGCGCGGCGCCGAAGCCGACCGCGACGCGCAGTTTTGCCGCGACTTTTGCCGCGCCCATACCATCGAGCTGGATATCCGGTGCGTGGATGCGGCCGCCCATGCTAAGGAGCACCGGCAGAGCATCGAAACCGCCGCGCGCGAAGTGCGGTATGCCGCCCTGGAACAGGCGGCGAGGGGGCACAAGATCGCAACCGCCCACACGGCCAATGACAACCTGGAAACCATGCTGTTCCATCTGGCGCGCGGCACCGGCGCGGCCGGCCTGGCCGGCATCCCGCCCGTGCGCGGCGCGGTCATCCGGCCGCTGCTCGGCTGCACGGGGCCGCAGATCGAACCTTTTTGGCCCGCCCGCGGCAAAGGTTTTGTAACCGACAGCACCAACGCTTCCGATGTTCACACCCGCAACCGCATCCGCCATACGGTCATCCCCGCACTTTTGGCGGTGCATCCGGGGGCGGTGCAGAATGCCGGGGCGCTCAGCGCCCGGCTGCGGCAGGATGATGCCTTTTTGGAGCAGGAGGCCGCGAAACTTTTAGCGCATGCCGCGCAGGGGGACGGCTGGCGGGTCGAACCTCTGAAGGACGCCCATCCGGCGCTGCGCACCCGTGCCCTGCGGCAGCTTTGCGCCGACCGCGGCGTGCCGCGGCGGGATTTTACCGCCCGGCATATCCAGGCGCTCGAAGCGCTGCTGCAAAATCCCCGGCCGTCGGCGCGAACCGACCTGCCCGCTGGGTTTGTCGCGCAGCGGGAATATGGGCTTTTGAAGCTGGAAAATCGCGTTTCCGGGCCGGAAATCGTGCACGATGCCGTGCCGGTGCGCGGCTGCGGCACGTTCGGTTCGCCGGATTTGCGGGTATCCATCCGGCGGCTTGAAAAAAATCAGGTTTTTTACAAATCATTCAATACTTTTTGCGTTGATTGTGATACAATAGACATGTCTACCTGCACCCTGCGTACCCGGCGCACAGGCGACCGCCTGCGGCTGACCGAGCACGGGGGCAGTAAAACATTAAAAAAGCTGCTGATCGACAAAAAAATTCCAAGCGCCCGGCGCGATCACCTGGCCGTGCTGGCCGATCAAAACGGCCTGATTGCGGTGCAGGGCGTTGGAATTGACATCAGCAGCCGTCCGCAGGGCGGCGCCATTTTCGAGATACAGTTTGAGGGGTAAGAATATGAAAAACGATATCAAGGAAATCTTGTTTACCGAAGAACAGCTTGCCGAAAAGGTTGCCGAACTGGGCGCCCGCATCACCGAGGACTATCGGGGCAAAAACCCGCTGGTCGTTAGTGTGCTCAAGGGCAGCTATGTGTTCATGGCCGATTTGACCCGTAAGATCGATACGGCTTGCAACGTGGATTTCATGGTCGTGTCCAGCTATGGCCAGGGCACCAAGACCAGCGGCGAGGTGCAGATCATCAAGGATATCGGCCAGAAGATCGAGGGACGCGACCTCATCATCGTGGAGGATATCCTGGACAGCGGCGTCACGCTCAGCTACCTGATGAAGGTCTTGCAGGCGCGCGGCGCAAACTCCATCCGCCTGTGTACGCTCCTGTCCAAGCCCGAGCGCCACAAGGTGGAAGTTCCCATCGATTATCTTGGCTTTGAGATCCCCGACGAATTTGTTGTGGGCTATGGCCTGGATTATGCGGAAAAATACCGCAATTTGCCGTATATCGGCATTCTAAAGCCCGAAGTCTATGGCGGCTGATTTTTAAACCGGCGCGCAGCCCAAGGGGCGGCGCACGCCGGGGCGCATGCCATGGCTGAGAAAAAAAGGAAGGTGTCCCCTATTGAAAGGTAAAATGAAAGGCTTTGGCCTTTACGTTTTGATCCTGCTGGTGCTGCTCGCAGCCGCGACCGCAGCGCTCAGTCGGGAGCAAAAGACCACCCAGGTCGTTTACTCAGATGTCCTCAATTACTTTAACAACGAGGAAGTCACCGAGTTTTCGATCGACGACAACGTACTGCATGCAACGCTCAAAAACGGTCGGCAGATCCAGTATACCATCGCAGATCTCAACTGGTTCTACTATGACTTGGGTGATACCATCCTCGAGCAGCAGCAGGACGGCATCCTCAAAAAGATCGATTACACCACCCGCGAAATCCCGTGGTGGATGGGTATGGTGCCGTATGTCATCATCATTGTGCTCATGGGCTTGTTCTGGTACTTTATGATGAACAAGCAGGAGGGCGGCGGACGCGGGCCGATGCAGTTCGGCCGTGCGCGCGCCAAGCTTGCACAGGATGACAAGCGCAAGGTGACGTTCCAGGACGTCGCCGGTGCCGATGAGGAAAAGGCAGAACTCCAGGAGATCGTCGAGTTCCTCAAGAACCCGCAGAAGTTTGTCCAGCTGGGCGCGCGTATCCCCAAGGGCGTGCTGCTGGTCGGCCCTCCGGGTACCGGTAAAACGCTGATCGCCAAGGCGGTCGCCGGTGAGGCCGGTGTACCGTTCCTGTCCATCTCTGGTTCGGACTTCGTCGAACTGTATGTCGGTGTCGGCGCATCCCGTGTGCGTGACCTGTTCGAGCAGGCCAAGAAGAATTCGCCCGCTATCGTCTTCATCGATGAGATCGACGCCGTTGGCCGTCAGCGCGGCGCAGGCCTGGGCGGCGGTCACGATGAACGTGAACAGACCCTCAACCAGTTGCTCGTCGAGATGGACGGCTTCGGTGCAAACGAAGGCGTCATCATCATCGCGGCGACCAACCGCCCGGATATCCTCGACCGTGCGCTGCTGCGTCCTGGCCGTTTTGACCGCCAGGTTTATGTCGGTGCGCCCGATGTCAAGGGCCGTGAGCAGATTCTTAAGGTGCATGCGCGCAACAAGCAGTTTGACCCGGACGTCAACTTTGACTCGATTGCCAAGGGCACGGTCGGCATGACCGGTGCAGACCTGGAAAACCTGCTCAATGAGGCCGCTCTGCTGGCAGCCCGCCGGAATAAGAAGCTCATCACTAACGATGAGATCGAGGACGCGCTGCTCAAGGTCGAAATGGGCCCGGAAAAGAAGAGCCGGGTGGTCAGCGACAAGAAAAAGCGCATCGTAGCCTATCACGAGGCCGGTCATGCGGTATCCCATCACGCGATGGGCACGCTCGACCCGATTCACTATATCACCATCATTCCGCGCGGCGGCGCAGGTGGCTTTACCATGTGGCGTCCGCAGGAAGAAGGCGGCTTGGAAACCAAGACGTACTTTGAGGACAGCATCGTGACCGCGCTCGGTGGCCGTGTCGCTGAAAAGCTGATCTTTGACGAGATCACCACCGGTGCCGCCGGGGATATCCGGCAGGCGACCGCGATGGCGCGCGCCATGGTCGTCAACTACGGCATGAGCGACAAGATCGGCGCCGTCGATTACGGCGACAGCGGTGAGGTCTTCATCGGCCGTGATTTCGGTGCGACCCACAGCTATTCGGAAACCAAGGCAGCCGAGATCGATGCCGAAGTACATCGCATCATCCAGGAAGCCTATGACCGCTGCACCAAGATCTTGACCGATCATGATAAGCAGCTGCATGATGTAGCCGAATATCTGCTGCGCAACGAAACCATGGACGGCGAAACCTTTGTCAAGGTATTCAACGGCGAAGAAGTGCCGGATAAGATCGAGTCGGCAGCAACCGAAGAAGAGCTGAACCATACGCCCGCGGGCGTAGACGATCAGCCGGCTGCCCAAGTCGAAGCGCCCAAAACCGAGCCATCGGATGAGGACGGCAAAACCGAATAAATCAAAAAAAACTCCACGAATTTTCGTGGAGTTTTTTGTGCCCCGAAATGTTAAAACTATTTGACATTTTGCAACGGGGATGCTAGAATGAAAATGTAAAAAGGGTTTAACATTTTAAGAAACGAGGTGACGCGGTATGAACGCAAAATTATATAT
>JAUMSA010000169.1 GCA_031293105.1 Butyricicoccus sp.
ATTGCGCTGACTTTTCTGGTACAATAAAAATACCAGTTTATATTGTGAAAGGGGGGACTTAAATGCCGAAGAAAGAATTGCAGCCGAGCGAATTGAAGGTGATGCAGGTGGTATGGTCGAATGCGCCCATTCGGGCCAGCGAAATCGTCGCGCAGCTGGTGTCGGAGACTGGGTGGTCTAAAAATACGATCTATACTCTAATCACGCGCGCTGTGAATAAGGGGTTTATCCAGCGCACCGATCCGGGATTTATTTGTACGCCGCTTGTATCGCGAGAAGAAATCCAGCGCCATGAAAATCAGACATTGCTAAACCGCCTGTACAACGGCTCCGCCAAGCAGCTTTTTGCTCGCATGATGGGCGATCATACCTTTAGCAAGGAAGACTTGACCGATATTCGCGCCATGCTCGACCAGGAGGAGAAAAAGAATCATGATTCATGACACACTTTCATTGATTCTACGCCTATCGTTTTATGGCACCCTGATAACAGCTGTGATTCTACCCATCAAGTGGCTGTTTCGAAATCGGTTATCCGCACGTGTGCAATACCTAATCTGGTGGATTCTATTGATACGGCTGCTCTGCCCTCCCATGACACGAACCCAGCAAGCGGTATTGGGCGGCCAAACCTATTTGAGTGAATCTCCCACCTGGGCAAAGAATATGGAAAGCGCCTCTCTACATACGGCCTCGCAAGCCGTACAGCAAGCTTCCCATTCATTTTCGCCCAACCTCTCACTTTCGTGGGAAAACATTGTTTTTTTGCTCTATTTCGCGGGTATTATTGCGTATATACTCCTTATTTTGTATACCCGGAACCGCGTGGCTCCAATCGTATCGATATCGATATCCCGCAGCCATTGTTGGAGATCTTCCAGGAACAACGCCGTTTGTACCATCTGCCGGCTTGGATGGTTCGCATGGAGATCGCCGACTGTGATTCTCCGCATGTCGCTGGCTGGATTCGGCCGACCATTGTCATACCATTGGAGCTCACGACACCGGAGATCCCGAAAAAGACATGGCAAGCGGTTTTGGCACATGAATGTGGACATATTGCCCAAGGTGATTTTCTGATTTGGAAGCTGCTCACGCTGCTGCAAGTTGTCCATTGGTTCAATCCAATCTTGTGGTATGCGTTCCGTCGCATGCGGGAAGATGCGGAGTTTGCCTGTGATGACCAGGTGCTTCGCCGTCAAAGCGATCTCTCCCAGGTGGAATATGGACGTGCCTTGCTGTTTGTGGCTGAACTGGGCACCGAATCGGATACCCATACCCTTGCCTTTGCAAAGTCCCAGCTTTACCGCCGGGTAGAACAGATCCTGCATTTTCGAGCCGCCTATTCGATCGCCGTAGCCGCAGTTTTATTATTTGTTCTGGCTTCGTTCTCATTTCTGTTGGGGTTTCGCTCCAGCTCTACGGTACAGATCGCATGGGAATTTCGGGAAGATGGATTGTATGCCGATACAAAAGCAGATGGCAATTTACAAAAGGTTTCCCTACCGGAGGATACGTTATCGGCTCTGGTCGATGACGATACCACGCGGTGCATTTATGTGGATACCACGAAAATTGCACTCCTATACAGCAACAGTACAATAGAAAATGGTATTTCCATTGCACTGAGTCAAGATGGTGGCCAAAATTGGATAAATCCCGAACTGCCGCAAGTTTATGCACAGCTGGGAGAACCCTACCCCATCACCTTTTTCAGCCATCTCTATATGGGATTTACCTCCCAGAAAGACGGCTGGGTTATCGGGCAGGATACCCAGTATGGTACCATGGATCAATTTATTTTCCGAACGCATGATGGCGGATACACTTGGGAGCTCGTCGCAACACAAGATAATGAAGGCGGCCTGGTGAATACCCTGGCAGATGCCATGTTCATCGACAAAGATCGGGGATTTATGTGCTTTGACTCCAATGCTTACGCAGCTCCGATTTATTTTACGGACGATGGAGGAGTGACTTGGGAGCGCATTGCCCTGCCATTACCTTTGGACGAGGCGGTCTATTGGAACTATGATTTTCAAATCAACAACGGGATTGGACGAATTTTCCTCTTAATGCAAGACTTAACCCCTCCTCGCGGCATGGAAATGCTGATCTTTGAATGTGATCTGTCCGTACCCGGTGAGGAAGACCAATGGAAACTTTTGAATCCGTCGGAACCGTATCCCTTAGATGCAAAGCGCGCAACCATTTTGCACAGTGGAGAAGGGTATCAGCTGACTTTACCAGAACCTTGGGCCGGGCATTTTGCCAATATGCAATATACGCCCGGCATCGATCAGCATCCGGCAGGGAGCTTCCCCATACAGGGTTTGTTTTCCCTTTATGAAACGTACAATCTTTCCCATATCGTATTTGATACGAAACGATATGGCTTTCTCTTTGCGATCCAGGCATATCCAATCGCACAAGCTACGGAAGAAGATCGTACCGCATCGCATGTACTTGGGCAAGATTCGATCTACTATTTCACGGTCGTGACCAGTCCGGGAAATAACTATATCGAAGATGGAACCGGGGAGCAAGCATATAAGGCTCTAGCAGCGGATATTCCAGATATCTTGGCGCAGTTTGTTGCTGACAATCACCTAACGCGCAATCCGAATTTTCAACTATAAGATCAAACGGCCGCCATCTCAGCACACAGGCATTTTTAGACTCTTATAGCTTGGCAGAGGCATACTTCCCTGACAAGTCGCAGGTTGAATTAACGCTTACCCCTTTACTTATGGTATGGTGCGTATCTGACTGTTAAGAT
>JAUMSA010000209.1 GCA_031293105.1 Butyricicoccus sp.
CGCATCAAATAAGCGATATCCCGTATTTTAAAATAGGTATACGCCGAATCCCCGGTGCTGATTAAATAACCGGATGGCTTGACCTGCTCTCCATCCAAAAAGATTTCCATTTTGCTGACATATGCCGTTTTCCCTGCGGCATAGACCTCGGTTTGCGCGGCCAGGGCCGGCGCGACCGCCGTCAGCATCACCAACAAAGCTAAAATCCCACACAGTAATTTTTTGCGCATTTGAATTCCTTTCTCCTGTATTTTTTCAATCGTCTTCAGTATACCACGCACCTCCAAGCGATGCAAGCTGCTTAGTAGGCATGGGTCTGGAAAAATGCCAGAATAGCTCGATACAAGGCCGCCGCTTCGGCCTTTCGTCCTTCGCTGGTAGAGACAAAGGCAATGTCGCTGGTATCCAAGAAACAAAATTCGGTCAGTACACCGGGGACATCGCTGTCGGAAGCGCCGCGCAGCACACGCATACCCGAACCATCCTTTTGACCGCGGTTGCACAGACCGAGTTCCTCAAATTCATCCAGAATGAGTTTGGCCATCTGCTTGCTATAACCCGACGGGTCTTGGGAATCGGACGGCACCAAGACCTCTGCCCCGGTTCCGCCACCCGAATTGTGATGGATGCACAGGAAGAAATCGAGCGATTCGCGGTATTTTTCGATCATATCCGCCCGGTCATTCAAAGACGGGTAGGTATCTGTATCGGTGCGCGTCATGTAAACGGTCACACCCTGGGCTTGCAGCATATCCCGCAGATACAAGGCCACTTCCAGATTAAGATGATTTTCGTTATACTGACCGTCCGGGCTGGAAGCGCCGGGGTCGGTACCGCCGTGACCGGGGTCCAACAAGATGGTCAGCTTGCCATCCAAATGGGCATCGGTGTCAAACTCCGGCTCCGGCTCGGTCTGCTGCTGGGTTGTGATGGTGATTTGCCGGCTGCTGTCGACAAAGCCAACGCTGAATCCCAACGCGGTTCCCAAATCGCGCAGCTTATAATAGGTATAGCCATCGATGTTGTACGCATCCAGCGATTTTTTAGAGCCGTTGACAAGGACGGTCATCGTCGAAGATACGGCACTTTTGTTGCCGCTTGCGTTGCTTTTCATTTCGCTGCCATCCGGGGTGTAAGCCGCCTGGGTCT
Source organism: Butyricicoccus sp. (assembly GCA_031293105.1). Taxonomy (GTDB): domain Bacteria; phylum Bacillota; class Clostridia; order Oscillospirales; family Butyricicoccaceae; genus Butyricicoccus_B. The sequence continues at coordinate 1,150 of JAUMSA010000209.1, forward strand.
TGATGGAAATGCTGCGGCTGGCGGCATCATACCCAACGCTGAACTTACACGACTTGTTCTGCATCAGATAGGCGATATCCCGCAGCTTAAAATAAGTATAGCCTCCAATGACATAGCCTTGCGGACGAACAGCCTGTCCGTCGAGCAAAATGGCCATGGTATTGGCCAGCGCGGTCTTGTTCGCTGCCAATGCTGTCACACCGCCAAAGAGCAGCATACACAGGGCCACGACAAGCGCCGTAATTCGTTTGAACATGAGGGACTTCCTTTCTACAAGGTTCCGGCCACCCGGCCGGAGAAAAAATAAAAAACCGAATAGTTACAATATAGCATCAATTTCTTTCGGGTACAAGTTTTGCCCTTTATGTGTAACATATTTGTAAAATGCAGCGGATTTTTCACAAAAAAAGTGGCGAAACCGCCACTTTTCTTCAGGTTGTTTTCAGTTATAGCATGGCGGCGCCGATCAGCCCCGCATCATTTCCTAGCATTGCCTGCACGATCTGTGTATTTTTCCCAATACCGTGGAAGCTGTCGCGCTCCACGATCTCACGCAGGGGCTGCAGCAGTTTTTCTCCATAGCCGGCCACGCCGCCGCCAAGGATCATCTTTTCCGGCTGCAAAATATTGACCAAGCTGGTCAGACCACTGCCCAAATACAGACAATATTCGTCAAACACCTGCGCGGCCAATGCGTCGCCTTCGTCCCGCGCGTCGCAGACCATTTTGGCCGTCATCTTGCCGCCATTGGCCTCCATTTTTTCGCGCAGCAGGCTGTCCCCGCCTTTTTCCAGCGCCATGGTCGCCAAGCGAATCATGCCCGTTGCCGACGCATAGGCTTCCAGGCAACCCTTACGGCCACAGTTGCACGACAAGCCGCCAACCGAAACCACCATATGACCGATTTCGCCGGCAACGTCATTGCAGCCACTGTATACCTTGCCATCGATGACGATACCGCCGCCGACACCGGTGCCCAAGGTAACCATGACCGCACTCTGGCAGCCAGCCCCCGCGCCCGCAATGACTTCACCCAAAGCCGCACAGTTGGCGTCATTGTCCAGCTTGACCGGACAGGCAAACTCGGGCGCAAACGCCTGGGCAAAGCAGACATTGTTCATGCCCAGATTGGTACCAAACACCAGGGTCGCCGTTTCCTTTTCAAAGGTGCCCGGTACGCCGATGCCGATTTGGGTCACCGCATCGGGCGCAATGCCCTGTTCCTGGCACAAAGCCAAGGCCAGCTGCTTCATATCTTCCTTCATCTGCTCCGGCTGACCGGTGCGGGTCGGCAGGCCTTTTTTGCTCAGCATTTTGCCATCTTCCTGGCACAGACAGACCACCGTATTGGTGCCGCCCAAATCAATTCCAATGCGCATTGTTACACTTCTCCCTCTTGAAAACTATTGATATCCAAACCACGGATTTTTTGAAAATAAGCGGCCAAACGATCCCAGTCCGTGTTAAGGATCAGTTCTTCCGGAAAGCCGATCTCTTCCAGCATCTGCACAGCTTCGCTCACGGCGCCAACCATGTACGAAATGTGTGAATCGCTCGTCACCACAATGGGCACCCGATACTTCATGCACAACTTGGCAATGCTCGCGCAGTTTTTCCGGCTGCCGCGGCGAATGGCCAGCGAATTGTTGTTGATCTCCACAATCTTCCCAAACTCGTTGCACTGGGAAATAATGCGTTCCTGGTCAAAAGCAAACTGCTCCGAGCCCATATGTCCCAGTGTGGTAACATAGGGATTGCGCAGGATGTTTTCCAGCGCCAGTGTGTGCACTTCCGGGTCGGCCGGCGGAAACGCCGGGGAATGAAAGGAAGCGATCACATAGTCCAGCCGTTTCAGTGTCCGCAATTCGATTGGGTCAATGCCGCCATTGGGCGGCAGGATGTTAAGTTCAATCCCGCGCAGGACAACAATGCCGTCGATCTTGCGCGGCACAATGTTCAGGTTGGCAAAATGCCACGGATGGGCGCCATCCTCAACCGCTGGGCCATGGTTGGTGATTGCAATTGCACGATGCCCGGCCCGTTTAGCCCCCTGCACCATCTCCTCGAGCGAACTATACGCATGGTGGGACACATTGGTATGGGTGTGCAGGTCTGCAATGATTTTCATATTCGTTCCTTTCCATTCATAAACATGGGCTGCGACACAACCGCCACAGCCCATAGTATCTTGCTTTTTAACCGCCAAACGAGCGGAGCATACGTTCCTGCAGTTCCTTTGCTGCATTGTATCCCATCTTCTTATAGCGGTTGTTCATGGCCGCTACTTCGATGATAACTGCCAGATTTCGGCCCGGCTTAACCGGGATGGTCAACGACGGCACGCGGATATCCAGGATGCTAGTCGTCTGGCCTTCCAGGCCCAGGCGGTCATACTGCTTGCCCTCTTCCCAGTTTTCCAGATTGATGACCATTTCGATCTTTTCGGTCAGCTTTACCGAGCCGACACCAAAGATACGGCGCACATCGACAATACCGATGCCGCGCAGTTCGATGAAATAGCGGATGACGTCCGGCGACGTGCCAACCAGGGTCTTATCCGATACGCGCTTGATTTCAACCGCATCGTCGGCAATCAGACGGTGGCCGCGCTTGACCAGCTCGATTGCGGTCTCGGATTTACCGACGCCCGAGTCGCCCAGCAGCAGCACACCTTCGCCGTAGATTTCAATGAGCACGCCATGGAGCGTGATACGCGGCGCCAGCGATACCTTCAGCGATGCCACAATGGCATTGATGATGGTGGACGTAAATTCGTTGGTACGCAGCAGCGGAACGCCGTATTTCTTCGCGGCTTCCAGGCACTCGGGGAAAATATCGATGTTGCGCGAGATAATCATGGCCGGGATTCCAGCCGAAAACAGTCGCTCAAAAATCTCGGTACGCTTTTCCGGCTCAAAGCTTTCGACATAGGTAGTTTCCACCTTGCCCATGACCTGCAAGCGGTTGGGGTCAAAAAAGTCAAAAAAGCCGGCAAGCTGCAAACCCGGACGGCTCACGTCATCCTTAGTGATTTCTATTTTATCAAATCCGTCCGGCCCGTAGATTACTTCAAAATTAAACTCCTGGATCAGATCACCCAGGCAAACGCCAAACTCTTTTAGCTGCATTCTTAAAGCCCTCCCAGTATTTTGGAGAATCGTTATGGTT
>JAUMSA010000256.1 GCA_031293105.1 Butyricicoccus sp.
ATTATGATACATCAGTCCATGCCAGAATGCAAGAGGATATTTGGGGTTTTTGTTAAAAATTTTTTGAATTATTTGTGAACGTTTTTACGCCGCCCTGTTATTTTTTCTACAAACTTTCTGCGCGCGGGCAGCGGCTTAAAATACATATACAGGTCGCATTTGAGCATACCATTGTAAAGTTTGCGCTTTTTATCGGCCAGATATCCGTAAAAACGCTCAAATTCCGGGTCGGAAGTCAAAAAATACTGCTTCATCTCGCTCTGTCCCGCGCTTTCCCCCATCTGGAGATACAATTTCTGCGCCTGCTCCCGGTCGAGCAGCCGCTCCCCATACGGCGGATTAGCAAAGAGCAGGCCCGTGTGCTGACGATACGCGATCTGCGTGGCATCGGCTTGGGTAAAACGGATGCTTTCCCCTACCCCCGCCTTGCGGGCATTTTCCTGCGATAAGGTCACACACGCCGGGTCGATATCGCTGCCGCTGATTTCCAGCGACGCACCCGAAACAATCCGCTCGAGTGCGGCAGACCGGGCGTCCGACCAGGCCGATGCGGGCATGCACGGCCACTTCTCAGCCTCAAACGCGCGGGTCAGCCCAGGCGCCCGGCGCTGGGCAATCATCGCCGCTTCAATGGGGATGGTACCCGAACCGCAAAACGGGTCAAGCAGCGGCTCCCGCCCCCGAAAACGCGCCAGCTTGACCATGGCTGCCGCCAGAGTTTCCCGCAGCGGCGCGGCATTGGCATTGGCACGATACCCACGCTTGTGCAGCCCCGCACCCGAAGTGTCCAGGAAGATCTCGGCCATATCGTGCATGATAGAAAACTGGATTTGGAATTTGGGGCCCGTTTCCTCAAACCATTGCAGGCCATAGGCTTGTCCCAACCGGTTAACCACGGCTTTCTTGATGATCTTCTGGCAGTCCGGAATCGAGTGCAGCGTCGAGTCCAGCGCATGTCCCTTGACCGGAAACGCGGCATCCTGCGGAATCCATTCTTCCCAAGCGATGGCGCGCACTCCCTCAAAAAGCTGGTCGAACGTCTTGGCTGGAAAAGCCGCTACGCGCACGAGCACCCGCTCGGCGCAACGCAGGTTCAAATTGGCCCAGGCCAGTGTATCCCAATCGCCCGAAAAGAGCACCCGGCCATTTTCCGCCCGTACATCTTCCAGCTTGCCCTCGAACCGCAGTTCATCGGCGACGATGCCTTCCAGCCCAAACAAGGTCGGGCAACAAAAATCCAGTTTCATCAAAATCCCTTTCTTTGAAAAAGGGCCCCATCCCACTGGATAAGGGCCCAATCTTTTTCTGTATCATACCGTGTTCTATCCGGTTTGTCAAGGCGCGGCGTCTCAGTACAGCCCCCACTGAAACATCCGGCTGGCAGGCCGCAAGGTAATATAATCGCCCACGTGCACGCCGAGCATGCGCAGCAGTCCCAAGCATAGCAGCATAGCGCTGCCTGCCGTACACACCACGCCCAGCCACTGAAAACCGACCAGCCCCAGGAAAAAGGTATAAAACACCCGCACCCAGAAAAACACGGTCGCGCCGCACAGCAGCGGCGTCATAAATAGGCGCGGCAGGCTGGCGCCCACCTGACTGAGCTGGCACAGCCGAATGAAATTGGCGCATACCGCCAGCAGACCGGCCAAAATCTGCGCCAAAATATAGCCCTGTACCCCGAGGGCGGGCTTTGCTGCCAAAAACCACACCAAGACAAGCTGAACGCATTCGCTTGCGACCGAAATGCTGACCGCGGAGCCCTGCGCCCCCATGCCTCCGAGCAGCGCCGACGTGACCATGTGATAATAGGCCAGCACGATGGAAATGCCGAGCAGCGCCACATAGGTCAACTCGAGCGGCTGCCCGAAAAACAGACGGGAAAGCGTCGGTGCCAGCGGCACGATCAAGGCCGTGAGCGGGACGGCGAGCAGGCCGGTCAGGCCAATCGCCTTGCGCGTGAGCGTATCGATGCGCCCTTGGTCACCGCGCGCGCGGCTGCGGCTGATCTCCGGCATGATGACCGTGCACACCGAACTGATGAGCGCAATCGGCAGCACCAAAAGCGGCATAGCCATGCCCGAGATGATGCCCAGTTCGCTGAGCGCCTGGGTGCGGGTCAATCCGGCCTGCATCAGCCGCTGCGGCAGAATGACCGAGGAGGCTGAGCCGAGCAGGCTGTTGAGCACCGCGGCCCCGGTCACCGGCAGGACAATCCCGGTAAAAATACGGGAAAAGTCGTGCGGCAGCGGCTGTCGAGCCTTTTTCGGGAGGCGAATCTGCTTGCGGTAAATGCGTGCGAGCAGCGCGGCGCTGACGCATTCGCTCAGAGACATGCCGACAAAGATCAGCAGCGCAATGCGGCCATAATCCTGTCCACCATAGAGTGTCAGCAAGGTGAGCACTGCCGCAATGCGCACAACCTGCTCGGTCAGCTCGGCCGATGCCGCCCATTCCACATGGTTTAGGCCAATGCAAAGCGATTTTACGATATTCTCGACCCCGGTCAGCGCCAGACAGAGGAGCATGACCGGAAAGACGGCGGCCGTCCGTGCATCGCCCAGGATATGACCGGAAATCCAATCCTGCCCCAAAAACAAAAAGGCGGCACACCCGAATATCAGCAGCGCAAACACCTGCGCCGCCCGCCGGGCCAGATTGCCCACCGCGCCTCCCTGCCCGGCGGCACTCAGCTCGGCAGACAGGCGGGAGCACGCCATCGTCAGCCCCGACAGACAGGCCGCATGGATGACCGCATAGACCGAATACACCAGTTGATAGACCCCGAGTCCCTCCGCGCCAGCCAAATGGCTGAGCCCAATACGATAGAGGAACCCCAGGCCTTGCAGGCCCAAATTGGAAGCGCATAGGACCGCCACGCTGTACAGCAGGCCGTGAGTAAGCAGTTTCAAAGCGTCGCCATCCTTTTCGAGTAGTCTTTTCTACCCTATGCGCGACTTTCGCAAAATAGACGTGCCTATTATGGCCACAAAAAAATCCGGCACCCAAAGGCGCCGGATTTTGATTAGATGCGTTTGGCCAGCTGTTCGCTGTGCTGGGCGCGGAACTCATCAAAGGTCCCCGTTTCGATGGCTTCACGAATCTTGACCATGAGATTGTTGTAAAACCACAGGTTGTGCTGAACCAGCAGCCGCTGGGACAACATCTCCCCGGCCTTAAGCAGATGCCGCACATAGGCGCGGGAAAAATGCTGACAGGTCGGGCACTGGCACCCCTCTTCGATTGGCCGGTCATCGGTCTGGTATTTGGCATTGTGGATGTTCAAAATGCCGTTCCAGGTGAACAGATGGCCATGCCGGGCGTTGCGGGTGGGCATGACGCAGTCAAAGAAGTCCACCCCGCGTGCCACGCTCTCAATGATATTGGACGGTGTCCCGACGCCCATCAGGTAACGCGGCTTGTTTTCGGGCGCATGGGGCAGCACAACATCCAAAATATGATACATGGTTTCGGTCGATTCGCCGACCGCCAGGCCGCCAATGGCATAGCCGGGCAGGTCGAGCTTTTTGATGTCCTCCATGTGCTGCACACGCAGATCGTCATAGGTGCCGCCCTGGTTGATACCGAACAGCATCTGCTGCGGATTGACCGTATCAGGCAGGCTGTTGAGCCGGGTCAGTTCGTCCTTGCAGCGGGCCAGCCAACGGGTGGTGCGGGCGCAGGATGCCTGCACATATTCATAGGCCGCCGGATTTTCCACGCACTCATCAAACGCCATGGCAATATCCGAACCCAAATTGGACTGGATACGCATGCTCTCCTCCGGCCCCATGAAGATTTTACGGCCATCGACATGGGAGTTAAAGACCACGCCTTCCTCCTTGATCTTGCGCAGCGAAGCCAGCGAAAAGACCTGGAATCCGCCGCTGTCGGTCAGCATGGGGCCATCCCACCGCATGAAGCGGTGCAGGCCGTCCATCTGCTTGATGATCGCGTCACCCGGCCGCACATGCAGATGATAGGTATTGGACAGTTCCACCTGACAGCCAAGCTGTTTGAGGTCAAACGCATCCACGGCGCCCTTGATCGCGCCTGCGGTGCCTACGTTCATAAAGACCGGGGTCTGTACCGTGC
>JAUMSA010000205.1 GCA_031293105.1 Butyricicoccus sp.
CATTTCTACAATTACGAGCGGCTCCAGACAAAGACTGGCCTGGCTCCGCTCTCGCTTCGCCAAGCCAGTCTTTAATTCAGTCTATTCTACTCTTGTAGGCCTCTTTTTTGTGCTGTCCGCACAATCTGGGGCGGTTCAAACTTACGTTTCCGTGCCTTTTTCCTTCTCTATACCAATTACTGATTATCCGGATAGGCCTTCTTGAGTTCTTCGAGCGTCGCCATAACCGCACCCTTGTGCTGTACGGTGAGCGATGCATACTGTGCCGAAAATGCTAAGTATGCCGAAAGCGTGGTTTCGTCCACACCGGCCAGTGTATTCGTCGTTGCCCCATCGCGCGTGAGCTGATACAGGAACGAGCCGATGAACGAATCCCCGGCGCCGGTCGTATCAATCACGGGCACCGACAGCGTTTCCCCAAAGGCCTGATGCTCAGGCGTGTAGACCGCCGACCCATTGGCCCCACGGGTAACAATGAGCATCCGACAGCCCATACCGAACAGCTTTTCGGCGGCTTCCCGCTCGTCGGTGCAGCCGGTGACAAATTCGACCTCATCGTCCGAAAGTTTGATCAGGTCGGCATAGGGTAAGAACTCCCGAATGGCTGCCTGGCATGCTTCCGGGCTGCTCCACAGCGGCAGCCGGACATTGGGGTCAAACGAAATGATCGCGCCCGCCTGCTTGGCCAGTTCGATGGCGCGGCGATGCGCTGCCTTAATCGGCCAATCCACCAGATCGACCGAGCAGAAATGCAGCGCGCCACAGCCCGCAAACATATCCGCCGTGACTTGCTCCTGGTCCAGGAACAGATCGGCCGAAGGATTGCGGAAAAAGGAAAACTCGCGGTTGCCGGTGGCGTCGAGCGACACAAAAGCCAGGCCGGTATTGGCTCGCCCGGTGCGGAATACCCACTGGGTATCCACGCCATTGGCACGCAGCACCTTGAGGATATGCGTGCCGAAGGCATCCTCGCCCACCTGCGAAATCATCGCTGCCGGACCGCCGAGCCGCGCAACCGCCATGGCCACATTGGCCGGCGCGCCGCCCGCTACACGTTCAAAATGCGTCACCTCATCCAAGGTGCAGCCCTTTTGCTGGGGTACAAAATCGATCAGCAATTCCCCGATCGCAACCACTTTTTTCATGTATTTCCCTCCAAAATATACCGGTAAATTGCCTGCGCAACCCCGTCCTCGGCATTGCTGCCCGTACATACATCAGCCGCCTGCTGGATATGCGGCGCGGCGTTGGCCATCGCAACGCCCAGCCCTGCCATGCGCAGCATGGATAAATCGTTATCGCTGTCGCCAATGGCCATGACCGCGTCCATACCGAAGCCGAGTTCAGCCGCGAGCTGTTCCAGCCCGCTTCCCTTGTGAACGCCTTTTCGGTTGACCTCGACGTTTTTCAGCGCACCGCCGTACATAATCGACGGGGCCAATTCAAACTGTCCGGTCTGCTCGAGCGCCTGTATGAGCTGATCGACCCGTTTGGGGTCCAAGTCATGCAAAATCGCTTTGAGGATATGACCGTCTTCCCGTTCGAGCATGGCGTTCCATTTTTCCGGGCTATCGATAAAAAAGTATCCTTCCGCGGTCTCGTCCAGCGCCTTGGACCCGCGGTTGCGGATCTCCTGCAAAAAACGCAGGAACTCCCTGCCGTAATACAGGCTTTCGCCCGTATACAGGCAGGGATCGGTATCAAACTGTGCACAGATCGCCAGCACGGTATCACACATCTGCCGGTCCATTCCGGCCCATACGATTTGCCGGCCATCGGTCATACATTCGGCCGCGGCGCCGTTGGCAATCACGGCCCAATCGGCCGGGGCCTCCAACTGGCGATTAAAAACGCGGGTTTCTCTCCAATTTCGTCCTGTGCACAGTATGATCTGTACGCCCGCTTGCTGCGCCAGCCGCACCGCGCGGGCATTTTCCTTGGAAACGCGGCTGGTGGTGTTCAATAGGGTTCCATCCAGATCGAGTGCGAGCAGTTTATAGTTTGCCATGTGCTCCACCTTTGGTTTTACTGAATTTGCAGAGCGCCCATTGCCCAAATATCCGCTTGCACCCCTTCGGATAGCACACCGCAAGCATCCGGTGCCGGATAATATCGTGTTGTGAGTACCTGTTCCCCGCCGTTGACGAAAATCTCAAGCGAAGAGGTGTCCGCCAGGATGCGCAGCGACCGAACGGTTTTCGGTTCCGCATAGCGCACCGTGCGTCCGGCGCCACCCTGTACAAGCGTGAGCGAGAGCGTTCCTTCGTCCCATTCTAACACAGCCGCCCCACGGATGACAAGCTTTCCGCGCGGCTCGGTCTGGGCTTCCAGATCGAATACCTGCGCCTGTTCGGGCGCGATGCGCGCACCGCGCAGCGCCTCGATTTCGGGCGCCGGTACCCGCAGCAGGCGGTCGCCGTCACGCTTCAGGACACACGGCACGGTCATGCCGTGCTGCCAGCCGTTTTTCACGGTCGGGTTGGTGTAATCGGCATCCGGCATGCCCATCCAGCCGAGGAGCAGGCGCCGGTCGCCGTCTACAAAGGTCTGCGGCGCATAGAAATCAAATCCGCAGTCGAGTTCCTGATATTCGCCCAGTGTATACGCGCCGCGGAAATCACCGTACAGCGGGAAATAGCCGCAGGAATAGACATTTTGGTATTTCTTCCCCTGCTGGGTCACGCCCTGGGGCGAACACATCAAGAACCACTGCCCGTCCAGGCAGAACAGGTCGGGGCACTCCCACATATACCCAAATACCTCGGGGGTCGTGAGTGTGTTGATGTGCTTCCAATCCCGCTTGTCGGTGGATTCGTACACCAGCAGTTCGCCCCGGTCGTCCTTGGTGCGCGCACCGAGCACCATGTAATATTTGCCGTCCTGCGCCCAGACCTTGGGGTCACGCACATGGCAGGTCAGGTTTTCCGGGTAGTCCTTGTTTTCCAACAGCAGCTCATTGGACGCCACGGTCACACCATCGTGCGAAACGGCGAGCGCGGTATTGTGGCCGCGCCCCGTTGTAATGTAGTCATAATCGCCCGCGTATTTGACGTTGCCGGTGTAGTAGAGATACATGGTCCCGTCCTCAATCAGGGCCGAGCCAGAATACACCCCATGGATGTCCCACGGCTGATCGGGATACAGCATGGTCGGAAGCTTTTCCCAGTGCAACAAATCGCGGCTGCGGTAATGCCCCCAATGCTTGACCCCGCCAGTGGGGTCGAACGGACCGTATTGATAAAACACATGATACCGTTCTCCAAAGCGGCACAGGCCATTGGGGTCGTTCATCCAGCCGATGGGCGGCATCAGATGGAACCGCTGGCGGTAGGGGTCGGCCGCGGCACGCGGCCCATCCTCCCGCTCCAAACGATTCACCAGCCGCTCCAAATCTCGCTGCAAGGCGTTGCTCATGTTTGTCTTCCTCCTATCAGCGCGTCAGCGTCATCAGAACATCTTTGCCTGCGGTTACCGCACCGGGGTGCCGTTCGACGTCGGCAAAGTCGTCCGAATTGGTCACGATGACCGGGGTAATGGTCTTATAGCCTTCCTTTTCGATAGCAGCCTTGTCAAATTCGAGCATCAAATCGCCCGCCTTGACATGCTGGCCCTCCTGGACGTGACCGGTGTAATGCTTGCCGTTCAAATTAACCGTATCGATGCCGACATGAATCAGCAGTTCCATACCGTTGTCGCATTCCAGACCAACGGCATGTCCCATGACCGCGGATACGGTCGCGTCACAGGGGGCAAATACCTTGCCTTCGGTGGGCTTGACTGCAATGCCCTTGCCCAACGCTTCGGCAGCAAAGGCCGGGTCGCCGGTTTCACTGAGCGAAACCGCTTCCCCGCTCAGCGGCGCAACAACGGTTACGGTTTCGCCCGCTGCGGCCGGAACGGCAGCCGTTTCGGTCTTCTGAGCCGGTGCTTCCACAGCCGGTACGGTTTCCGGCTGCTCCTCTTCCTTGGGCAGGCCGAAGAACCACGAAATCGCAAAAGCCACACCGGCTGCAATGCCGATGGTGATGAGGTACTGAATCGGATGGTGCAGATGCAGCAGGATGCCGAAGATGCCGGTTACGCCCGTGCCGGTTGCGCCCAGTCCAACGATCGAAGCATACAAGGCACCACAGGCGGCGCCGATCGAGCCTGCGATAAACGGCCGGAAGAAACGAAGGTTAACACCAAAGATCGCCGGTTCGGTAATGCCCATAAACGCAGACAGCGAAGCGGGCAGCGCCATGGATTTCAGCTTCTTGTTCTTGGTCTTAAGGGCAACCGCGAGAGCCGCACCGCCCTGCGCCACGTTGGCCGACGATGCCAGCGGCAGCCAGAAGGTCAGTCCGTACGCGCTGAGCTGCCCCAAGTCGATGATGGTATACATGTGATGAATGCCCGAAACGACCGTTGTGGCATACAAGCCGCCCATGATGAACGAACCGATACCAAACGGAATGGCGATCAGCCACTGGACGCCATTGATGACGAAGTTTTCGACGGTGGTGAATACCGGACCGATGGCGGCCAGCGTCAGATAGCCGGTGACGAATACCGAGACCAGCGGGGTGACAAACAGGTCAAACATCGGCGGCACAATCTTGTGCAGGCGCTTTTCCAAAAAGCACATCAGCCATACCGCAATGATGACCGGGATAACGTGGCCCTGATATGCGACCAGCGGAATCTTATACAGGCCGAAGAATACTTCCTGATAGTTCTGCACGCCTTCGGTTGCAACCGTCCATGCGTTTTGCAGGTCGGGATGCAGCATAATCATACCGATAACCGCACCGAGGAACGGGTTGCCGCCAAAGACTCTGGCCGCCGAAAAGGCAATCAGAATCGGCAGGAAGGTGTACGCTACATTGGAGAATAACTGGGCAAAGACATAGATCGAACTGCTGGTATCCATCTGGATAAAGCCGTTGTTGACCATGAAGTTGAGCGACTCCATGATGCCCATGAGGAAACCAGATGCAACGATTGCCGGAATGATCGGCACAAAGATATCGCCCAAGGTCTTGATGGCACGCTGGAACCAGTTGCCCTTCTGCGCACCCTGCGCCTTGGCCTCATCCTTGCTCACTGCCGATGCCCCCGACTGGGCAATGAACTCGTCAAAGACCTTGTTGACCGTGCCGGTGCCGAAGATGATCTGAAGCTGTCCCTGTGCCTCGAAAACGCCTTGGACGCCGGTTGCATTTTCCAGGTTCTTCTTGTCTACCTTCTTGTTGTCTGCGATGACCAGGCGCAAGCGTGTTGCGCAGTGTGCTGCGGATACGACATTGTCCTTGCCGCCGATATACGTCAGCACTTCGGAAGCCGCTTTTTTGTAATCCACTTTTTTCCGCCC
>JAUMSA010000321.1 GCA_031293105.1 Butyricicoccus sp.
GAATAAGACAGGGGATGGAGAGATAGGGGAGTTTCCCCTATCTCCAATCTCCTTACTTTATTATGGGGGGCAACACCATTGAACAAGTACGAACACAAACAAATTGAGAAAAAGTGGCAGGACATTTGGGACGAGAAGGAATGCTTCGTTGCGCCGCAGGACTTTACCAAGCCCAAATTCTACGCGCTCGTAGAATTCCCGTATCCGTCCGGCCAGGGTCTGCATGTCGGCCATCCGCGCTCTTACACGGCGCTGGACATCGTGGCGCGCAAAAAGCGCATGCAGGGCTATAATGTCCTGTATCCGATGGGCTGGGATGCATTCGGCCTGCCGACCGAAAACTTTGCCATTAAAAATCACATCCATCCGGCCGAAGTGACCAAGAAGAACGTAGCTCGCTTTAAGAGCCAGCTCAAGTCGCTCGGTCTGTCGTTCGATTGGTCGCGCGAGATCAATACGACCGACCCGAACTACTACAAGTGGACCCAGTGGATTTTCCTGCAGCTCTTCAAGAAGGGCCTGGCGTATAAGAAGGAAATGAGCGTCAACTGGTGCACCTCGTGTAAGTGCGTGCTGGCCAACGAAGAAGTGGTCAACGGCGTATGCGAGCGTTGTGGCAGCGAGGTCATCCACAAGACCAAGAGCCAGTGGATGCTGGCCATCACCAAGTATGCGCAGCGTCTGATCGACGATCTGGACGATCTGGACTACATTGAGCGTGTTAAAATCCAGCAGAAGAACTGGATTGGCCGCTCGACCGGCGCCGAGGTCGATTTCAAGACCACTGAGGGCGACACGTTGACCGTCTACACCACCCGTCCGGACACCCTGTTCGGCGCGACCTACATGGTTATTTCGCCCGAGCATCCGGCGGTCGAGAAGTGGGCAGACAAGCTCAAAAACATCGATGCCGTACGCGCTTACCGCGACGAAGCAGCGCGCAAGTCGGACTTTGAACGCACCGAGCTGAACAAGGATAAGACCGGCGTTAAGCTGGATGGCGTGGCCGCCATCAATCCGGTGAACGGCCGCGAAATTCCGATTTTCGTTTCCGACTATGTCCTCATGGGCTACGGTACGGGCGCCATCATGGCCGTACCGGCGCACGATGACCGCGACTGGGAATTTGCCAAGAAGTTTGGCTGCGAGATCATCGAAGTCGTATCCGGCGGCGAGGATGTGCAGAAGGCCGCATTCACCGCCAAGGACGAAACCGGTATTCTGGTCAATTCCGATTTCCTCAACGGCAAGACGGTCAAGGACGCCATCCCGGCCATGATTGCTTGGTTGGAGGAAAAGGGCATCGGCCGTGCCAAGGTGCAGTACAAGCTGCGCGACTGGGTATTCTCCCGCCAGCGTTACTGGGGCGAACCCATCCCGCTGGTTTACTGTGAAAAGTGCGGTTGGGTTCCGATTCCGGAAGACCAGCTCCCGCTGACCCTGCCGGATGTCGAGAGCTACGAACCCACCGAAAATGGCGAATCGCCGCTTGCCAAGATGACCGATTGGGTCAATACGACCTGCCCGTGCTGTGGCGGTCCGGCCAAGCGCGAAACCGACACCATGCCCCAGTGGGCTGGTTCGTCGTGGTACTTCCTGCGCTATATGGACCCGCACAATGATCAGGCGATTGCCTCCAAGGAAGCGCTTGAGTACTGGTCGCCGGTTGATTGGTACAACGGCGGCATGGAGCACACTACGCTCCACCTGCTGTACAGCCGCTTCTGGCATAAGTTCCTGTATGACATCGGTGTCGTACCGACCAAGGAGCCGTATGCCAAGCGCACGAGCCACGGCATGATTCTGGGCGAGAACGGCGAAAAGATGTCCAAGTCGCGCGGCAATGTCGTCAACCCGGACGAGATCGTCGACACCTACGGCGCGGACACCATGCGCCTGTACGAAATGTTCATCGGCGACTTTGAAAAGGCTGCACCGTGGAGCCCGAAGTCCATCAAGGGCTGCCGCCGTTTCCTCGAGCGCATCTGGAATCTGTTCGATCAGGTTAAGGATGGGGGCACCTATTCGGAGCAGCATGAGGTTCTCATGCACAAGACCATCAAGAAGGTCAGCGAGGATATCGAAAACCTCAAGGCTAACACCGCGATTGCGGCTCTGATGACCATGGTCAACGAGTTCTATGACAAGGGTGTCAACAAGGCCGAGTACAAGACCCTCTTGACCCTGGTATCGCCCTTTGCGCCGCATATCACCGAAGAGCTGTGGCAGATGCTGGGCGAAACCGGCGTCCTTTCGCTCGAGCCGTGGCCGTCCTATGACGAGGCCAAGACGGTCGAGTCGTCCATCGAGATCGGTGTCCAGGTTTGCGGCAAGCTCAAGGCAACCATTCAGCTGCCCATCGACTGCGAGCAGCAGGTTGCGATCGACACCGCGCTGGCCAACGAGAAGGTCAAGAAGGCCATCGAGGGCAAGACGATGGTCAAGACCATTGTGGTCAAGAACAAGATCGTCAACTTGGTCGTCAAGTAATTTTGAAATAAAACTTGACAACTGCCCGAAAAAAAGATATAATAAGTTTACGGTTTCGTTTGGATGTGTTTTTGTGCGGCAATTTAGACGCTGACCATCTGGAAACTGTGCTTTTAAGCGTACTATTTTGGTTCGCGCGGAGGGAGGAAAAACGATGTCGGAAGTCCGCGTAAAGGAAAATGAATCCTTGGACAGCGCGCTGAGAAGATTCAAGCGTTCCTGTGCGAAGGCGGGTGTGCTTTCCGAGCTCCGCAAGCGTGAGCATTATGAAAGCCCGAGCGTGAAGCGCCGCAAGAAGTCTGAGG
>JAUMSA010000325.1 GCA_031293105.1 Butyricicoccus sp.
ATATATATCCGCAAATTCACCAATGCTGTCAGAATTACTGTCAAAAAAATAAGTCAAAACTTTTTCGCTCATCAAAAGCAAAAAAAGAAAAAGCACCGAAACAATATGTTTCGGTGCTTTTTACTGGCGGAGAGTCAGGGATTTGAACCCTGGGTGCGCTCATCACGCACACACGATTTCCAGTCGTGCGCCTTCGACCACTCAGCCAACTCTCCATTTCTTTTTTCAAGCCGCTTACCGAAGCGACCTTGATTATTATATTACAGCGCCAAGAAAAAGACAAGCCCTTTTTCTGATTTTTTTTTATTTTTTTTATGTCCCCAAAAGGCAACGCAGCACGGCAAAAATCACTTGCCGTGCTGCCCTTTTCTGTCTTATCGATCCTGCATCAGCGTGACCATAACGGCCTTCTGTGCATGCAGACGGTTTTCGGCTTCTTCGAAAATTTCGTCGGCATGTTCTTCGAATACCTTTTCGGTGATCTCCTGACCACGATATGCCGGCAGACAATGCTGCACCATAGCACCCGGCTTGGCGGCTGCCATCAGTTCATCGTTGACCTGATAGCCCTGGAATGCCTTCATACGCGCTTCCTTTTCTTCCTCCATGCCCATGGATGCCCAGGTATCCGTGATGACGATATCAGCATTTTCCGCCGCCTTCATCGGGTCATTGGTGATGGAGAAATTGGGGTTCGGCTGTGCAAAGTCCATAACCAGCGGGTCCGGACGGTAATCATCCGGAGTGGCAACCGATACCTTCATGCCGGTTTTCAGACCACCGACAATCAGCGAGTTTGCCATATTGTTGCCGTCGCCAATGTAGCACATCTTGAGGCCTTCGAGTACCGCAAACTTTTCCCGAATGGTCATCAGGTCGGCCAGCACCTGGCACGGATGACAGAAGTCGGTCAGGCCGTTGATGACCGGAACCGAACCGTATTCCGCGAGATCCTCCACTTCCTTCTGTGCAAAGGTACGGATCATGATGCCGTTGAGGTAACGGGACAGCACACGTGCGGTATCCTGTACCGGTTCGCCGCGGCCGATCTGCAAATCACGTGCCGACAGGAACAACGGCTGGCCACCCAACTGATACATACCGGTTTCAAACGAAACGCGGGTACGGGTGGACGATTTCTGGAAAATCAAGCCGATCGACTTGCCTTCCAGCAGTTTATGCGAAATGTTATTCTTTCTCTCGTACTTGAGCTGATCGGCCAAATCGAGCAGGCCAATGATCTCCTCGGTGCTGCAATCGAGCAGCTTGAGCAAATGCTTCAAGGTAGTGTCCTCCTATTTAAAATACGGTTTTCAAGATCGCCAAGGCTTCGTCCATCTCTTCATAGGTGATGGTCAGCGGCGGCAGCAGACGGATGGCCGCCGTGCCAGCTGTCAGCACCAGAACGCCCTTGTCCAGGCAGGCGTTGACCAGCTCGGCGCGCTGGTCGGGGTCTACGATAATACCCAGCATCAGACCCTTGCCGCGCACGCCCTGCACTTTATCCGAGCCAAAATTCAGGATGCCCTGCTTGAGGTATTCGCCCTTCTTGACGACTTCCTGCAAAAATTCCGGCTGGTTGATGATATCCAGCACCGCATTGGCCGCCGCACAGCAAGTCGGGGTACCGCCAAAGGTAGTGGCATGGGTACCGGGGCCCAGCACGTCGCAACAGGTCTTAGCCGCAATCACAGCACCCATCGGCAGACCGCCTGCGATGCCCTTGGCCGTGGTGACCACGTCGGGCTGGATGCCATACTGCTGGAAGCAGAACAGGGTACCTGTGCGGCCGATACCGGTCTGCACTTCGTCAATGATGAGCAGCAAATCCCGCTCGCGGCAGAACGCTTCGACTGCCTTTACAAAGGCCGGGTCGAGCGGCAGCACACCGCCTTCGCCCTGGATGAGCTCCATCATAATCGCGCAGGTCGTATCGTCCGCCTTGGCCTTGACATCGTCGATGTCATTGGCTACCGCGTAATCAAAGCCTTCGGTAAACGGGAAAAAGTAGTTGTGGAATTTTTCCTGACCGGTTGCGTTCAGGGTCGTAACCGTGCGGCCGTGGAACGAGTTGATGAGCGTCACGATCTTGCTGCGGCCGGTGCCGTATTTGTCAAACGAATACTTACGTGCCAGCTTAATCGCGCCTTCGTTGGATTCGGCGCCCGAGTTGGAGAAGAACACCTTGCCCATCCCGGTCGCTTCCACCAGCGTTTTCGCCGTCTGAATCATGGGCGCCGTGGTAAATAGGTTGGACACGTGCATCAGCTTGTGCGCCTGTTCGGTGATGGCGTTCACCAGTTTTTCGTTGTTATACCCCACGCTGGATACGCCGATGCCGGACGTCAGGTCAATGTATTTCTTGCCTTCCACATCCCACAGCACCGCGCCCTGGCCGTGGTCGAGCGCAATCGGGAACCGGCCATAAGTATTCATAACATACTGCTGTTCCTGCGCTTTGAGTTCTTGATACTTCATCGGAAAATCACTTTCTTTCGGATTAATAGAACATCGTACCTTCGCCGACCTTACTGAGCAGCTCGATCAGGATGGAATGCGGTACCCGGCCATCCAAAATGGTCGCGCGCTCCACGCCTTTGCGCACCGCTTCCACACAGCAATCCACCTTGGGAATCATACCGCCCGAAATGATGCCCTCTTTGACCAGGGCCGGCACTTCGGATACCTTAATGCGGTGGATGATGCTTTCTTCATCGCTCAGGTCGCGCATCAGGCCGCGTACGTCGGTCAGCAAAATGAGCTTTTTCGCGCCCAGCGCAACCGCCAGCTTGCAGGCTGCCGTGTCGGCGTTGATGTTGTAATTGGTTTCATCGTCAATCCCCTGGGCCACCGTGGATACGACCGGGATATAGCCCTTTTCCAACGTGTCGATGACCGGCTGCGGGTTGACATCCACGATGTCGCCTACATAACCGTAGTCGGTGCCTTCGTTGTCGGTCAGACGCTTGGCCTGGAACAGGCCGCCATCCATACCGCCCAGACCGATGCCGTTGCCGCCCGCTTTTTCCAGCAGGGTGACCAGGTCTTTATTGACCTTGCCGCACAGAATCATCTGCACGATATCCATGGTTTCCCGGTCGGTGTAGCGCAGGCCGTTGACAAACCGCGACTGCTTACCGATCTTTTTGAGCATTTCGGAGATCTCCGGGCCGCCGCCATGCACCACAACGACATGCACGCCGATGAGGTTCAGCAGCACGATATCATGGATGACCGCATCCTTGAGTTCTTCGTTAATCATCGCATTGCCGCCGTATTTGACGACAACGGTCTTGCCATAGTATTCCTGAATATAGGGCAGCGCCTCGACCAGGACATTGGCTTTGGTTTCTGCATCAAATTTCATATTTGGTTGCCTCTTTACTCGATTTTAGGTGCGGTAATCGCCGTTGATCTTGACATAGTCATAGGTCAGGTCACAGCCCCAGCACGTAGCCGAGCTTTCGCCCTCGTACAAATCGACTGTGATGGTCACTTCGTTTTCGAGTAGCACCTGCTTGGCCAGTTCTTCGTCAAAGTCCACACCATGGCCATGGTCGCAAACGACCACCCGGCCCGCCTGAGACGAGAAGCCGACGGTCACATACTCCGGACGGAACGGCGCCTTGGAATAGCCCATTGCACACAGGACACGGCCCCAGTTGGCGTCCGCGCCAAACATCGCCGCCTTAACCAGGCTGGACGCACAGACCGCCTTGGCCAGACGCTCAGCCGCTTCCTCGCTGCGCGCGCCATTGACTTCGCAGGCGATCAGCTTGGTTGCACCCTCGCCATCGGCTGCAATCTGGCGTGCCAAGCGGACATTGACCTCATGCAGCGCACGGTAAAAGATGTCATAATCCTCGTTCTGCCATTCAATCAGCTCATTGCCCGCCATGCCGTTGGCCAGAACGACGCACATGTCGTTGGTGGACGTGTCGCCGTCCACGGTCACGCGGTTGTAGCTGCGGCGCACGCTCTCGGACAGCGCATCCTGGAGCATTTCATGGGTGATGGCACAGTCGGTCGTGATGAAGGACAGCATGGTACCCATGTTGGGGTGAATCATGCCGCTGCCCTTGCAGATGCCGCCGATGTGGCATACCTTGCCCCCGACCACGAATTCAATAGCCGCGCTCTTGGTCTTGGTGTCGGTGGTCATAATCGCATGGCTAGCGGCTTCCGAGCCGTTGGCCGACATCTTGACCTTGCCGATGTTTTCCTCGATGCATTCGATGTTGATGCGCTGGCCGATAACGCCCGTGGAAGCCACGATCACGCGGTCTTCTTCCACGCCCAGGAACTTGGCCGCTGCCTGTGCCTCGCGCAGCGCATTTTCCATGCCGTCAGGCGCACAAGCGTTGGCGTTGCCCGAGTTGGCGACAATCGCGCGTGCCACGCCGTCTTCCAGATGTTCCATAGTCACATAAATCGGGGCCGCCTTGACGCGGTTTAAGGTGTAGGTCGCTGCCGCCGTGCATTCGCACTCGGACAGAATCAGCGCCAAATCGTCTGCCTGGCGGCTTGCCTTGATGCCGCAGCGGGTCGCGCCCGCGGTAAAGCCCTTTGCGGCGCATACGCCGCCGGAAATAATCTTCATAATGTACCCTCTCTTTCGATCGGTTCAAAGGCTCAGGCCGGTGGTTTCGTCCAGGCCGAGCATGATGTTCATATTCTGCACCGCAGCGCCCGATGCGCCCTTGCCCAAATTATCAAACAGGGCGGTCACGATGGTCTGTTCCTCATGGCCGCAGACGATCAATTGCAGGCTGTCTTTGCCGGCCAGGGTGTTGGCTGCGATCATGGGATCCTCTCCCCCAAAGGGAGCGACACTCACCAGTTTTTGTCCCTCATAGTAGGCCGCCAGCTTATCGCAGATATCCTGCGCCGACGGATGGCCGGTCAGCAAAGCATTGTGCAGCTGGATGGTACCCGCCATGCCCTTATAATAGTCGTCCACGACCGGGCAGAACACGGGCGGATAGGTCAGGCCACAGACCTTCTGCATTTCGGGCAGATGCTTGTGATGCAGGTTCAAGCCATAAATGCGGGGCGAATCGAGTTTGGGATCGCGCCCCTCGCCCTCGTATTCGGCGATCATCTTTTTGCCGCCGCCCGAGTAGCCGGTCAGCGAAAAGATGGTCAGCGGATAGTCGGCAGGCAGTAGCCCCATCTGGATGAGCGGATAAACGGACGCGATTAGGCCGGTCGCATGGCAGCCCGGATTGGCCACCCGCCCCGACTGCGCGATAGCCGCGCGGCGCTCGGCCGACAGCTCAGCAAAGCCGTAGTCCCAGCCCTCAGCCGTCCGGTGGGCGGTGGAGGCATCGATCACCCGCGTGCGGTCGTTCTCAATCAGCGTGACCGCTTCACGCGCGGCCGCGTCGGGCAAGCAAAGAAAGACGATATCAGCTGCATTTAAAAACTTTTTGCGCTCTTCGGTGTCCTTGCGTTTATCCTCGTCGATGAGCAGCAGGTCGATGTCATCCCGGCTGCCCAGACGCTCATAAATTTGCAGGCCGGTTGTACCCTCTTTGCCGTCTATGTAAATCTTAGGCTTCATAATCGGTCACAGGGAGGTTCCCCCTCTCCCCTCTTATTCTCCTTCCTCGCTGGCAATGAATGCTTCGATCTTATTGATCTGGCGCTTCACTTCTTCGGGCGCCGGGCCGCCGATAGCCTTGCGCTCCTTGACACAGGTATTGAGGTCAAGCGCTTCGTATACATCCGGGCCAAAGGCCTTGGAAATCGCGCCGAAGTCCTTGAGCGTGAGCGTTTCCAGCGTTTCGTCGGCTTTGATGCACTCGTTGACCAGACGGCCGACCGTCTTATATGCATCGCGGAAGGGCACGCCCTTCTTGGTCAGGTAGTCGGCGCAGTCAGTGGCGTTGATGAAGCCCTTGGACGCTGCTTTGCGCATGTTCTTCTTGAGCAGGGTCATGGTCGAGAACATGGGGGTGAAGACCTCGAGGCACTGCTTGACGGTATCGATCGCATCAAAGACCGCTTCCTTGTCCTCCTGCATGTCCTTGTTGTAGGCCAGCGGCAGGCCCTTGAGCACGGTGAGCATGGTTTGCAGCGAACCGTATACACGGCCGGTCTTGCCGCGGATGAGTTCGCACACGTCCGGGTTCTTCTTCTGTGGCATGATGGACGAACCGGTCGAATACGCGTCGTCCAGTTCGACGAACTTGAATTCCCACGAGCACCAGGAGATGATCTCTTCGGACAGGCGGGACAGGTGCATCATCAAAATGGACAGGTCGGCGCACAGTTCCACACAATAGTCACGGTCGGATACACCGTCGAGCGAGTTGTCGGTCAGGCGGGCAAAGCCCAGCTGCTCGCGGACAAAGTCACGGTCAATTGGATAGGTCGTGGACGCGAGCGCACCCGAGCCGAGCGGCATCTCGTCCATGCGCTCGAGGCAGTCCTCCAAACGCATTACATCGCGCTTGAGCATGTTGGCATAGGCCATCATATAATGTGCAAACGTGGTCGGCTGCGCGCGCTGCAAATGGGTGTAGCCAGGCATAACCGTGTCCAGATTTTCCTTGGACTTGTCACACAGAGCCTTCATGAAATCCAGAATCAGGGAGATAACTTCCCTAATCTCCTTTTTGACATACATCCGCATGTCGAGTGCAACCTGGTCGTTCCGGCTGCGGCCGGTATGCAGGCGCTTGCCGGTATCGCCAATGCGCTCGGTCAGCAGCTGCTCGACGTTCATGTGGATGTCCTCATAATCGAGCGAGAACTCCACCTTACCGGCCTCGATGTCCGCCAAAATGCCCTTCAGGCCTTCGACAATCTTTTCGGCCTCGTGTTCCTCAATGATGCCCTGCTTGCCCAGCATGGTCGCATGCGCGATCGAACCGGTGATATCCTCTTTATATAAGCGGCAGTCAAACAGGATGGAGGAGTTAAAATCATTTACTACCAGGTCGGTTTCCTTCTGGAACCGGCCCGCCCATAATTTAGCCATAAATATTCTCCTTGAACACACAGTGGGCGGTCAATGACCGCCCTACTATGAAGATTAATAGAAATCAAATATCTCACGTAAAATCCGAACCATTTCCTGCGCAGAAGCCTTGTCAAAATGGATGGTTTGACTGACGCTGCCCACGTGCTTTCGTCCGG
>JAUMSA010000328.1 GCA_031293105.1 Butyricicoccus sp.
TTTGCAGAAAAGCGCAATTGACGCAAAAGCAATTCGCGGGGTTGGGCTGTCGGGACAAATGCACTCACTGGTTATGCTGGATGAGGAAAATAAGGTATTGCGTCCGGCGATTTTGTGGTGTGACCAACGGACGGCGGCCGAGTGCGAAGAAATCTATGAACGAGTTGGTAAAGAACGCTATATTGAAATTACCGCCAATCCGGCACTCACCGGTTTTACCGCAGGAAAGATCCTGTGGGTACGCAATCATGAACCCGAAATTTATAGCAAATGCAGACATATTTTGCTTGCGAAGGATTACATTCGCTTCCGTCTGTGCGGTGTATATGCAACCGAAGTTTCGGATGCCTCCGGAATGGGGCTGCTGGATGTACCGCACCGCTGTTGGTCGGATGAGGTGCTAAAAAAGCTGGAAATTGCGCCAGAACTACTGGCAAAAGTATATGAAAGCCCGGAAGTGACCGGAACAATTACAGCAGATGCGGCATCAAAAACAGGATTGGCTGTTGGCACTCCAGTAGTCGGCGGTGCAGGCGATAACGCAGCGGCCGCGGTCGGCACCGGGGTTGTAGAAGACGGCAAAGCCTTTGCAACCATTGGCACATCGGGCGTTGTATTCGCGCATACCAGCAATCTGTCGGTTGACCCCAAAGGCCGTGTCCATACATTCTGCTGTGCCGTACCTGGTGCTTGGCATGTGATGGGCGTTACATTGGCGGCGGGCCAGTCCCTAAAGTGGTACCGGGATCAATTTTGCGGATTAGACTGTATCGAGGCGGAAAAACAAAAGGTTGATCCATATGTGCTCTTAGACAAAGCAGCGGAACAAGTCCCGATTGGGTCGAACCGCTTAATCTATTTACCCTATTTGATGGGAGAACGGACGCCCCATTTGGACCCGGATTGCCGTGGTGCCTTTATTGGCTTGTCGGGAATGCATACACGATATGATTTGTTGCGTGCCGTAATGGAGGGTGTAACCTTTAGTTTGCGGGATTGTGCAGAAATTTTACGCGAGATGCAGGTACATCCGACTGAAATCTTAGCCTGTGGCGGCGGCGGTACTTCTCCGCTGTGGCGGCAGATGTTAGCAGATGTTTTGGGATGTCAGGTTGCGACTACGGTTAGCAAGGAAGGGCCGGCCTTGGGCGTTGCGATTTTGGCGGGTGTTGGCGCTGGTGTCTACGCTTCGGTCGAAGAAGGATGTCGGAAATTAATTGCTGTCAATGCACCGCAAGCACCAATTACGTCTCATGTAGAAAAGTATGAAGCCTTCTATAAAGTATATCAGGCGCTGTATCCCGCGCTCAAAGAACAGTATCATGTCTTGGCAGGTCTTTAAGAAAGGATGAGGGGATTGAAAATCCAATCGGTTCACGACAAAGCATTCTCGGTATATGGACGGGTTTTATCAGACTTTGATTTTCAGAATTTGACCCAAACGTTGGAACAAGTGACCGAACGCCCGGATGATGGCGTTGTGTATGTACCATCGGTTGCGCAGCTGGAAGCGGATGCGTCATATTGTGTATTGCGTGACCATGTGTATGGCGGCATGCCCATCCAGATTGGATATTGCAACGGAACCAACACAAAGCTGAACTGCGTCGAATATCATCGCGACAGCGAGATTAACATTGGCGCCCAGGAATTTATCCTCTTGGTGGCTCGGCAGCAGGATTTAGGTCCAGAGTGGCAGTTGCATACCGATCGAGTGGAAGCATTCCGAGTCCCTGCTGGCGTGGGGGTGGAACTTTATGCGACCACCTTACATTATGCCCCGTGTGATGCCGCCAAACAAGCGGGTTTCCGGGTTGCGGTTGTGCTGCCACGGGGAACCAACACCGAAGCGCCGCATATGGAAGCGATCCAGAAGGAAGATAGGATGCTGCGGGCGAAAAATAAATGGTTGATTGCCCATCCGGATGCAGCAGAAGCACAGGATGGCGCCTATATTGGACTGCTTGGCGAGAATATTGATATTGCACAGAGTCTTTAAAGGGAGGACAAGAGTATGAAAAACATTCCAGAAATCAAAATGGGTATCATTTCGGTCAGCCGCAGCTGTTTCCCTGTTTCGTTGTCCGAGCAGCGCCGGAAAAGTATCGTCCAAGCCTATGGAGATGGCCTGTATGAATGTCCAATCTGCGTAGAAACGGAATTGGATGCCAAGAAAGCCGTGGAAGATATAAAATCAGCCGGTGTCAATGCACTGTGCGTATTTTTGGGCAACTTTGGTCCGGAAACACCGGAAACCATGATCGCTGATATGTTTGA
Organism: Butyricicoccus sp.; assembly: GCA_031293105.1. GTDB lineage: Bacteria > Bacillota > Clostridia > Oscillospirales > Butyricicoccaceae > Butyricicoccus_B. The sequence continues at coordinate 2,278 of JAUMSA010000328.1, forward strand.
TGGCCCGATTATGTACACATCGGCAGCCGAAGGCGACGGCGATCTGCATGATGGACGCGGTGATGCCTACTGTGGTATGTTGAATGCTTCGTATAATCTGGGACTTCGTGGCAAACGGGTTTATATTCCGGAATATCCTTGTGGCACAGCGGCCGAAGTTGCGGAGCAAATCCGAGAATTTGTTCCCATTGCGACTGCTTTGGTCGGCTTAAAGGGCCTCAAAATTTTTGCCTTTGGTCCGCGACCGAATGATTTTCTTGCTTGCAACGCTCCGATCAAGGCGCTGTATGATCTGGGGGTTGCCGTAGAAGAGCATTCGGAACTCGATCTACTGGTCGCGTATAATAAACATAAAGATGACCCGCGTATTCCGGCGAAAGCAAAGGAAATGGCCGAAGAGTTGGGTAACAACAATCCGTACGCTGGCGTACTGCCGCGGCTGGCGCAGTATGAGCTGACTTTGGAAGATTGGATTCAGGACAATCTGGGCTGCTCGAAGTATGCCGCATTTGCTAACAAGTGTTGGCCGGCTTTCCAGACCGAGTTTGGATTTGTGCCTTGCTATGTTAACTCTCGTTTTACTGGCCGTGGTATTCCGATCTCTTGTGAGGTTGACATCTATGGCGCGCTGAGCGAATATATTGGCATTTGTGTCTCGGGTGCTCCGGTAACATTGCTAGATATCAACAACTCGGTACCGGCGCAGATTTACGAAGAGGATATCAAGGGGAAGGCTTCGTACCGGCTCAATGAGACCTTTATGGGCTTCCATTGCGGTAACACGTGCTCTTCACTGCTGAAGAATCCGCATATGGGTTATCAGCTCATCATGAAGCGGCAGCTTGAGCCCGAACTGCCCGAACCCGACATCACTCGTGGCACAATGGAAGGCGATATCAAGGCTGGCGACATCACATTCTATCGTCTGCAGTCGACAGCATCCACCCAGCTGCGCGCTTATATCGCACAGGGTGAGGTTTTGGATGTTGCAAGCCGCTCGTTTGGCTCGATTGGTGTCTTTGCGATTCCGGAAATGAACCGGTTCTACCGGCATGTATTGATTGAAAAACAGTATCCGCATCATGGTGCTGTGGCTTTTGGGCATTATGGCAAGGCTCTGTTTGAAATTTTTAAATATCTTGGTGTAACCGACATTGCGTACAATCAACCGGCGAACCTTCCGTATCCAAGCGAGAATCCTTTTGCATAAGTGAAAGAAGGCCGTCTTTTAAGAGGCGGCCTTCTGAAT
>JAUMSA010000363.1 GCA_031293105.1 Butyricicoccus sp.
GGCGCAATGCCAGGGCTTTTGTAAAAAACCAGGCTGCCCGCGGGCAGCCTGGTTTTTTACAAAAGCCCTGGCATTGCGCCAGGGCGTTTTGGTGTTTAATAAAGCAGCATCGAGTCGCCGAAGGAGAAAAAGCGGTATTCCTCCTGTACGGCTTGCTGATAGGCGTTCATGACCTGTTCGCGGGTCGCAAAGGCCGAAATCAGCATCATGAGCGTCGATTCGGGCAGGTGGAAGTTGGTCACCAGATGGTCGACAACCTTGAACCGGTAGCCCGGATAGATAAAGATATCGGTCCAGCCCGACTGGGCGCGTACCGAACCATCCTCGGCGGCGATGGTTTCCAGGGTGCGGGTGGCCGTAGTGCCGACCGCCCAGATCTTGCCGCCTGCGGCACGGGTATCATTGATGAGTTTGGCCGTGTCGGCGTCCATGGTGTACCATTCCGAGTGCATGATATGGTCGGTGATTTCCTCTTCTTTCACCGGGCGGAAGGTGCCCAGGCCGACGTGGAGGGTGACAAAGGCCAGCTTGACGCCCTTTTCCTGGATGCGGGCAAGCAGTTCTTTGGTGAAGTGCAGGCCAGCCGTGGGAGCCGCTGCCGAGCCGGGGGTTTTGGAATAGACCGTCTGATAGCGCTCGGGGTCGTCCAGCTTTTCCTTGATGTAAGGGGGCAGGGGCATGGTGCCCAGCTTGTCGAGGATTTCCAGGAAGATGCCGTCATAGTGGAAGCGGATGAAGCGGTTGCCGTCCTTGGGGTTGACCGATTCCACGGTCGCGGTCAGCAGACCGTCGCCAAAGGTCAGTTCCACGCCTTCGCGGGTCTTTTTGCCCGGACGGGTCAGGCATTCCCAAAGCCCATCGCCGTGGTCGGTGAGCAGCAGGACTTCGATGGGTGTCGTACGGCCGACCGCGTGACCCATCAGGCGGGCCGGGATGACGCGCGAGTTGTTCATCACCAGACAGTCGCCCGGATTTAGATATTCGAGCAAATCGGTAAAATGGCGGTGGGTGACCGAGCCGTCGGCGCGGTTCAGCACCAGAAGGCGCGAAGCGTCGCGCTGCTCGAGGGGATGCTGCGCGATCAGGCGCTCGGGAAGATCAAAGTAAAAGTCGCTTTTTTTCATGCTGTCGTGCGGGCAAACCGCCCGCGTCCTCCTTTGGTATCAATTGGTGGCGATGGTGACGCCGGTAAAGTAAAATTTCACGATTTGGTCATAGGTAAAGCCCTGCTTGGCCATCCCCAGGGCGCCGTATTGGCTCATACCCACGCTGTGGCCCCAGCCAGTACCGTCAAAGGTGAAGCTGCCCGCCGGGGTAGGGGTGGAGGGCGTCGTGGTGCCCGATGAAACGGAGATGGTCTGCTTGCCCGAACCAGTCAAGGCCGTCTTGCCCGACGCCGAGCCGATGGCGCTGCTTTGGCCGCTGCCGCCGATGGCATACAGGCTGCCGTCGATCACTTGGGTGCCGTTGACGTACAGCCCACCGCCCGATGAGGATGAAGAGCCCTGGCCGTTGATGGTATAGCGGATGCTGTTGAGGCCAAAGACCGAGCGCACGGCGCTGTTTTTGAGGGTTACGGTTTTGCCGGACGTGTCGGTGACAACCACTTCGTTGACATTGTTCATCGCGGTGCGCTTGGTGACCTGCACAGTGGACACCGTGCCGATCGAATACCCGGCCGATTTGAGCTTGGACGCTACCTCAGCTGCCGTCAGCGTGACCGACCAGACGCCGTTGGAGGCCGAAGCCGTGTCCTCATAGGGGTCTTGGACACCACGCAGATAAGAAACTGGGTCGCCGCCCCAGACATTTTCGTTGTTTTCGGTCGCGCCGCCGTCGGAGGAGAAGAAATACCCGACGGCCAGCTTGCCGTCTGCCATCAGGATCTGCCCTGCGGTTTGGTCAACCGCAGCGTCCGAATTGGCATTGGCACGGCTGGTGCCGTGATAGACCTGGCAGTTGGTGGTGTTGCACAGGTCAAAACCATAGGATTTGTGCTTATTGAGGTTGCCGAGGGCATAGGAGCGTGCGCAGAGCGCCTGCGCTTTGAGCGCTTCAATGGGCCAGCTTGCGCTCATCTCATAGGGAAGCACGCCTTTCACATAATCGTCGAGTTTTACATAGTTTATAACAGTCAGGGCCCCCGAACTGCTCGCACGCAGCACAAAGTCACCATAGTATGTATAGTCGCCCAGCTTGGTCAGGCCGTTCTGGCCACGGATGGCGATATGGTCACCCGACGCGGTATAGACCGCAGAACCTGAGCTGTCCTTGACTGTGAACGACGAAGCGCCGCTGGCCGTGATGGTCACACTGGTCGCCGCCGAGGTTTTGGCACCGGAAAAGGTGGTGCCGCTGACTGTGCCGAACGAAAAACCGCCGGCAGACGATAGGGTCACCGACGATACGGCCGAGGAGCCGTAATACAGTCCCACGCGCAGGATGGTGTTTGCATCGACGGCCTGCGAGGGAGGCGGCGCATACAAAGCGCACAAAACAAAGGTCAAAATCACACAAAAAAAGCGTTTCATTGGAGAACTCCTTGCTACATCTATTGACAAAAGGATAGGCTTCCTCTAAAATAAAGGTGCAAGCCGCACCAAAGGGCGGTAAAACGGAATAAGGTTTCATAAGATAGAGGCGCGGTTTACATCAGTATCTGCCGGGAGGGTCCGCAACCCCGCGAACGGCTGAGAAAGGGCAAACCGCCGAAGCCGTTCCCCTGACTGCGGCAGGGCCGTGCTGGACGGGTGGGAGAAGATCCGCCGGGTCTGTCATCAGTGTTTGAGAAAATACCGGTGGAGAGCTATCGCAGATGGTGGGGGACTTGTCCCTTCCATTATAGTATAGTGCATACCGGTTTTTCAACCGGCTTTTTTATTGCCCCGCGATAAAAAAATAGCACCGGATGAAAAAACAGCCGATTTTCCGTTGGGCGGGAGCGGTCCCGCAACATTTGAACGGTTTATTATAACCGGCGCGGCCGGGTGGGACGGACCTGTCTGCACCGCGTCCATTTGAGGAGGCTATATAAAAATGAAACAGTACAAAGTGGGCATCGTCGGCGCGACCGGCATGGTCGGCCAGCGTTTCACGCTGCTGCTGGAAAATCATCCGTGGTTCCAGGTGGTCGCTCTGGCGGCCAGCGCCCGCAACAAGGGCAAGACCTATGCCGAGGCGGTCGAAGGCCGCTGGAAGATGAAGACCGCGATTCCCGAAAAATACAAGGACATGGTTCTGTACGACGCCACCGCAGACGCCGAGGAGATCGCATCCAAGGTTGATTTCATCTTCTGCGCCGTGGATATGAAGAAGGACGAAATTCGCGCACTCGAAGAACGCTATGCCAAGCTGGAATGCCCGGTCTGCTCGAATAACTCGGCCAACCGCATGACCCCGGACGTGCCCATGATCATCCCGGAGATCAACGCCGACCACGCCGAGATCATCCCCGCGCAGCGCAAGCGCCTGGGCACCAAGCGCGGCTTCATCGCCGTCAAGTCTAACTGCTCGATTCAGTCCTATGTGCCCGCCCTGTCGGCGCTGCTGGACTTTGAGCCGACCGAAGTCGCTGTCTGCACCTATCAGGCGATTTCGGGCGCCGGCAAGACCTTTGAAACCTGGCCGGAAATGGTCGATAACGTCATCCCGTACATCGGCGGCGAGGAAGAGAAGAGCGAAAAAGAGCCCATGAAGGTTTGGGGTCATATCGAAGGCGACCACATCGAGCCGGCGGTTACCCCGGTTATCACCGCACAGTGCCTGCGCGTGGCGGCATCCGACGGCCACATGGCAGCGGCTTTCGTTAAGTTCAAGAACAAGCCGTCCAAGGAAACCATCCTCGAGCGCTGGAAGAACTTCAAGGGCGCAGCCCAGGAACTGAACCTGCCGAGCGCTCCCAAGCAGTTCCTCACCTACTTTGAAGAAGATAATCGTCCGCAGACCAAGCTGGACCGCGACCTCGAAGGCGGCATGGGCATCTCCATCGGCCGTCTGCGCGAGGACGCACTGTACGATTATAAGTTTGTCAGCCTGTCGCACAATACGCTCCGCGGCGCTGCGGGCGGTGCGGTCCTGATGGCCGAGCTGTTGTGTGCCAAGGGCTACATGGATTAAACGGAGGGTTTACGTATGAAGAAGCCGGTTTTCACAGGCGCAGGTGTTGCGATCGTCACCCCGTTCAACGAAACGGGCATAAACTACGACGAATTTAAGAAGATCATCGATCATCAGATTGAAAACGGCACGGATGCCATCATCGTCATGGGT
>JAUMSA010000007.1 GCA_031293105.1 Butyricicoccus sp.
AAAATGGTGCGCACCGAGAGACCCTGCCGGGTAAATCCATCCGGCGTCGCCGCAAATGAAACCATGACATAGGCATCCGGCTGCCGCTGCTTAATATAAGCCGCTAAATCGTGGAGCGGCTCGTCATCGGCAAAGGTTTCAAATAAAAACCGTGTTGCGCCCAGCGAAAGAAAATGTTCCACAATTGCCTGATATTCGCCGGTGGATTCGGGCAATTGTCCAATATCAGCAAACACTTCGTTTTGGGCTGCTGCACGCTTGGCAATCTCCCAGCCGGCTGTGATGATTTGACACACTTCTTCCCACGAGCATTCACACACCTGGGTATTGGCCCCAAAGGTATTGGTCTTGATCGCCTTTGCGCCCGCTTCGAGATAGGCCCGATGAATAGTTTCAATGCGTTCCGGATGCCGTAGATTGGCCCATTCGCATTTCATGGTGTCCTCCGGATATTGGGAGGCATAGTAGGTTCCCATGGCTCCATCAAACAACAGAACATGGTCTTTGATATAATCTTTTATGTTCATTTTTTCCTCCGCATCAGCCCAAAACTGACCGTGCAATATCCACCGATTCCTTGGCATCCCGCGCATAGAAATCAGCACCCATCTTTTGGGCATATTCCGGCGTCAATACGGCACCGCCGACCCAGACTTTGCAGTCATGTCCGGACTCCCGCAGCGCCTGAATGGTCTTTTCCATGCTGCCCAGTGTGGTTGTCATTAGAGCAGACAAGCCAATCAGATGGACATCCTGTGCAATCGCCGTTTCGACTACGTATTCAATCGCTACATCCCGGCCGAGATCGATCACCTGATATCCGTAGTTCTCCAAAATCGTTTTTACGATATTTTTCCCGATATCATGGATATCACCCTTGACTGTTGCAACAATGATTTTGCCTTTGGATACCGATTCAGCACCATGGGCGGCAATCGATGCCTTAATTTTTTCAAATGCCTCTTGGGCAGCTCCGGCCGAATTGATAAGCTGCGGTAAAAAGATCTCACCTCGTTCAAATCTCTCCCCGACCAAATCCAGCGCTGGAATGAGCCAAGTATTGACGATATTCAGTTCGCTCTCCCCTTGCGCCAGCATCTGCTCGGTCAAACGGCGGGCATCATCTTTCAAACCTTTGGCCACGGCACGAATCAGCGGGGGAAGTTCTTCCTCTCCGGATGTAACAGGTGCCGTTGGTGCCTGGCTTGTCTGTACTTGTGGCATATGGGCACAGGCTTCGATATAATCTTGCGCATTTTTATCTTGGTTATAGAGCACCCGGAAAACCCGAATGGCCTGCATCACCGCTACGCTGTTAGGATTGATAATGGGCAAGTCGAGTCCATGCGCCATGGCCAGGGTTAAAAAGCCGGTTGTAATTAAATCGCGGCACGGCAAGCCAAAGGAAATATTGGATACACCCAGCACGCAATGCAGACCCAAACGGTCGTGCACCATTTGCATCGCACGTAGAGTCTCTACGGCTTTATCCTGCTCGGCTGATACAGTCAAGGTCAGGCAATCGATGAATACATCTTCTTTGGCGATTCCAAACGACTGTGCTGTCTTTAAAATGCGTTCGGCGATGGCAAACCGTTCTTCTGCTGTGGCCGGGATTCCTTTTTCGTCCATGGCCAAACCAATAACCGCCGCACCATATTTTTTAGCGATTGGCAGTACACGCTGCAGTACACCGGCTTCGCCATTGACCGAGTTGACAATCGCCTTGCCATTGACAACTCGCAGACCGGCTTCGATGGCCTTCGGGTCGGATGAATCGATTTGCAGCGGCAGATCGGTCACACTTTGGATGGCTTTTACGACTCGAACCATCATCTCCGCTTCATCGATGCCCGGAAGGCCTACATTGACATCTAGAATATCGGCTCCTGCGTCTGCCTGTTCAACCGCTTGGTGCAAAATATAATCCATATCTCCATCCCGCAAGGCCTGCTGAAAACGCTTCTTGCCCGTCGGATTGATCCGTTCACCGATGACGCGCACGCCATCCACATCGACTACGCAGGTTGGGCTGCATACACGGGTATGTCGTGTAACGGATCGAGACGCGGGATATTTATTCTGGGTCATCTCGCAGATCTTTTGAATATATTCCGGGGTTGTGCCACAGCATCCGCCCAAAATCGATACGCCCATGGATAAATAATCCTGCATGAGAGTTGCAAACTCATCGGCTTCAATGCTGTATGCCCCGGTCGCAGGGTCAGGCAGCCCCGCATTGGCTTTGACGATAATCGGAAGTGTCGTTGCTGCACATAGACGCTCCACAATCGGTTGCAGTTCCCGCGGTCCTAAGGAACAATTGACACCCATGGCATCTACGCCCAAGCCTTCTAAGGTAGCCGCCATAGCTTCTACCGAGCATCCGGTAAAGGTGCGACCACTGGCTTCGAACGTCATCGTGACAAATACCGGCAAGTCGGTATTCTCTTTTGCAGCCAATACCGCTGCCTTCACTTCATAAAGATCGGTCATTGTTTCGATAACGACGATATCTGCACCCACCTGTGCCCCGGCCACCATCATTTGCCGGAACATTTCATAGGCATCCTCAAATTTAAGGGTGCCATAGGGCTCCAGCAATTGTCCAATCGGACCGACGTCCAGCGCAACACGAACACTCGTACCCACCGTGGCCTTTTTTGCACAGGCAATTGCCGCCTGAATGACCGACTCGACCGGTTGATCATCCGGCAATTTATACCGGTTGGCGCTGAATGTGTTGGCATAGATCACATCCGCACCAGCCTGCACATAGGCTGCGTGAATTGCTGTGATCTGATCGGGATCGGTCAAGCATAGAAGCTCTGGATTATGTCCCGGCAACAGCCCGTTTTTTTGCAGCATGGTGCCCATCGCACCGTCTAAATATAAAATTTTATCGTCCACAGGTCTTTCCCGCCTTTCTGAAGGTACAATTTGCAAACATCGAACAATATGC
>JAUMSA010000020.1 GCA_031293105.1 Butyricicoccus sp.
CCTATTACAATAATTATTGGTTGGAAGCCCCGCATCCGGCTGGGCTTCTTTTCCTCCTCTTGCCTAAGCTACAATAAGGGGAGCAACTGGCTGACCAATCCCTCCTTGGGCTTGTATGTCCGTTAGCAAGACTGTTAGCCATCCTCTTATTGTAGCGTTCGATTTGAGCAGGTTGAGCCTTGGAGTTCGTGTCACCCAATAGATTGAATCGGCAATGAGAAAAAGATGGATTCCGGTTGCAGATTTGTATTGGAGGTAGAACCATGAACTCTATTGGCATTGACATTTCCAAAGGAAGAAGCACGGTTGCTGTCATGCGTCCCTTTGGAGAGGTCGTCATTTCACCCTTTGAGGTACATCACACCAACAGTGAACTGAGTGAGCTGGCAAAGCGGCTCAAAAGCCTGGATGGTGAAACTCGTGTGGTCATGGAGGCCACCGGGAACTATCATGCGCCGGTGGCAAAGCTGCTCCACGAAGCTGGATTATATGTTTCCGTTGTCAATGCAAAACTGGTGCATAGCTACGGGAACAACGATTTGAGGCGAGTCAAGACCGATCGAAAGGACGCTGTAAAGCTGGCCAACTATGGTCTTGACCGCTGGCTTACCTTGCCGAGATACATTCCGGAGGAAGACGCCCGGCTATTGCTAAAAAACTGCTATCGCCAGTACCGGCAGTATTCCAAGGTGCAGACAGTCCTGAAAAACAATCTGATCTCCTTGCTGGATACGGTTTTTCCAAATGCAAACCGCCTGTTCAGCAGTTCTGTCCGCACAGATGGAAGCGAGAAGTGGGTGGACTTCGTAGCCGAGTTTTGGCATTGTGAATGCGTCTGTCAACGCTCTGAAAAGACATTCGTGAACAAGTACCTGCGATGGTGCCGAAAACATGGATACAACTTCAGTGCGGAAAAAGCACACGCCATTTACGATCAAGCCAGCGGTCATATTGGTGTCTTGCCGAAAACTGAAACCACAAAGCTGCTTGTGGAGCAGGCTGTGTCTCAACTCAGGGCTACTTCCACTGCGCTTGCCGCACTCAAACTGGAGATGCAGACGCTGGCTTCTCAACTGCCGGAATATCCCGTTGTTATGGAGATGTTTGGCGTTGGCCCGACACTTGGCCCGCAACTCATAGCCGAAATTGGCGATGTACGCCGCTTTTATTCAAAAAAAGCGCTTGTGGCTTACGCCGGTATTGATGCCCCGCCGAATGACTCCGGCGATGTGACCGGCAGGCACAAGAGCATGAGCAAGGTCGGTGCATCGTCCCTGCGACGGACACTTTTCCTTGTCATGAGCGTCTATTTGCAGAACTCACCGTTGGATGAACCGGTCTACCAGTTCATGGATAGAAAGCGAGCCCAGGGCAAGCCCTACCGCGTCTACATGATGGCATCCGCAAACAAATTCCTGCGGATCTACTACGCCACGGTAAAAGCCTATCTGGAAACCTTAGAACGGGTCTAACCTCAATACATAACCAATGGCTGGCCGCCATTTCGTTTTGAGATGCTCAGCGGCTTGATTTTATGTTCCCTTTTTCACCTACTCAGAATTTTTGCTTTTCACTCTTGACAAAACTTAGCAGGTCTTGCATCAGGCCTACGCTTTTTCACGAAAAAGCTACCCGGCCATGCGGCAAATACGCAGTTACGTGTTTCTAGTTCGTGCGGCCAGCCGCACGGGTGCTTTCCGCTGCTCTTTCGCGTGGACGCCCGCGCGAGCCGCTATTTTCAGGGTGCTACCCGCGGCATAGGTACTGACGGTATCGGGACTGGCGCAGCTTTGTGCCGTTGCCCGTAGGCCGCTATCCTTATTCCTGACCGTGTCAGATAAAATGAGCGAGTCACTGGTGCGAGCCAGCCCCTGGCGTACCCCAGCGGCTAGCGGCACAAAGCTGCACGCGCTCATCGGCGCTGCACCAAAAAAGCGAACGACTTTTGCCGTGGTGGGACGACGCACCCTCAAAGTAGCGGCTCGCAGCGGCGACTGCGCCGCCGCATTCCATCGACACAAACTATTTTATCGTAACGCCATGCCCTTCCTATGGCCGAGTAGCATTTTGCCTGCAAAATGCGTAGGCCGGGATAAGGGGGTGAGGGTGATTGCAAAAGAGGGGGAGGGACCATGGGTCCCTCCCCCTCTTTTGGTGCCCTGCATGATGGTCAGGCAACCATTTCCCGCCACGCGGAACAGAAAATCAATTTTCTTCCCATCCCTTGCAAACATCAATCCATTCCAGCGCATCGGCTGCACCGAATAACTCCTCACAGGTGAGTTTCACACCCGAATGTGCATTGCCCGCCGCCGGATATACATAATCGAACCGCTTGAGCGATTCGTCACAGTAAACCTGCACGCCCTCGTTCACGCCGAACGGACACACCCCGCCAATGGCATGCCCGGTCATGGGCTCCACATCTTCGGCCGCCAGCATCTTGGCCTTTCGGCCGAACTTGTCTTTGAATTTGCGGTTGTCAATTTTGGCATCCCCAGCGGCTAAAATCAGGATTGCGGTCCCTTCGCCGTCATAAAAAGACAACGTTTTCGCAATATGGCTTTCCGCGCAGCCAAGCGCCGCCGCAGCTTCGGCCACAGTCGCCGTCTGCACTTCAGGTTCGATCACGCGGTCTAAAAATCCTTTTTTCTGCAAATGTGCCTTGGCACGCTCCATAGACATGGAAAAAGACTCCTTTGTTTCTTTTTTCCTCATTATAGCAGCAAACAAACAAAAACGGAAGGGACTTCCCTTCCGTTTTACTTATTGCTGTATCACCAGGATGAGCAGGATGGATTCCGCATTCTCGGTGATGGTGACACCGACATCCCGCCGCAGCGCAGTTTCAAAACCGTTGTCCTGCAAGGCTTTCAGGCAGGACTCCATGTTGCTGACGCCGCTTTTGACTTCAAAATAATACGTGTTATCGATTTTCTCCAGCAGCGATGCGTCTTTGAGCACCGATGGGTCGCCGCTGCCCACCGCGACATAACAGCCGCTGAACTGATGGGTTCGCAGATCTTCGGGCAGCGAGATCGCTTGTTTTTCTGCCCCATTTGCGGGTACCTGGCGGCTATTCACCTGCGGCACACCTGCCGAAGCCACAGCCGGTGTATTCCCCGCCGAGCTGGAAGCGTCTGTCGAAGCGCTCGAGGCCGCTTGGTCGGACCGGGCCGATTCTTCGGTCGAGGGAGCGCTCTGGCTGCTAGACCCTTGCGTATCCGGCTCGGTTTGCGCTCCGGCCTGAGCGTTGTCCTGCGCCGGCCCAATCGTCGATGGTACAATCGCAGCCGTTTCCGGAATGGCAGTATCCTGCTTTTCCGGCTCTTGCACATCTTCCATCGCCGCACCGCTCGCCGTATCGGCTGCACCGGTGGACGAATTTTCCACTTTTACACCGCCCAGCAGGTCATTAACCGCACCCGACATCACCAGCATCACGCAAGCCGCTGCCGCGGCAATCATGGTGAACACCGGCGGACGGCGTTTCTTCTTTTCGATCGGTGTGACTTTACTCTGCGCTTCTTCCAAAATGCTGCCCATAATCTTCTCATGCAGTTGTTCGGGCAGGGGTTCTTTCAAATCTTCCCACGCGGTACGCATCAGTTTAAGGTCTTCCAAATATGCCGCACAGGCGGGACATTCGGCCAAATGGGCTTCTAGCTCACGCTTTTGCGCCCGGGTCAATTCACCGTCCAGGCTGGACGAACAGAGTTCTTCAAAGTATTCACAATTCGGCATCTTCCCGCCTCCTTCCTGTCTGTTTAGACGTGGATGGCAAGGAAATGTTCCCACGTTCGATCAATATTTTTCGCAGCGCCGCGCGTGCTCGCGCCAGACGCGATTTGACCGTGCCTTCCTCGATGGACAGCGCCGCCGCAATATCGGCATAGGTCATACCGGCCACGTCGCGCAAAATGACGATTTTGCGGTGCTCTTCGGACACCATGCTCAGGGCGATGTCCAGCTCCCGCCGCAGTTCGCTGCTGGCCAGCGCTTCTTCCGGCCGGTGTTCGCTGCGTGTTTCGGGCACCCGGCCAATCGCTTCCTCGTCGAGCGGCTCGGTGGGCGCGCTGTTCTTTTTGCGCGCCAAATCGACACACAGGTTGGACGTAATCCGGTACAGCCAAGTGGAAAACCCACTGTCCCCGCGGAAGGTATCCAGCGACCGGTAGGCGCGCAGAAAGACCTCCTGGGTGATGTCGGCCGCATCGTCCTCCGACCCGGTCGAACGTAGGGCCAGCGAATAGACACGACGCTCATAGGCGGACACCAGCGCTTCAAACGCCGCGATTTCGCCTTTTTTGGCGCGCTGGAGCAACACCTTCTCCCCTGTCATCCACAGCCCTCCTTTGTTTCGTCAGTCTGCCAGCGCACGCAGCTGCTGCGCCAGCTCGTATAACTCGTCCATTGTTGTCAGGGTACTGACCCGCTTTTTAAATTCTTTGAGACCCGGCACGCCTTTGAGATACCAGTTGACGTGCTTGCGTGCTTCGAGCAGTGCGACCCGCTCCCCCTTGTCGTCCATCGCCAGCTCAATCTGGCGCACCGCGGTATCCACCCGCTCCAAAAAGGACGGTTCGCGCGGCACGCTGCCGGTTTCTAGCAGGGCATTGGCCCGCGCAAACAGCCAGGGATTGCCCAGCGCGCCCCGGCCGATCATGGCAAAGTCCGCGCCCGTATACGACAGAATTTCGGCCGCGTCCTCCGGGGTGAAAACATCCCCGTTGGCGGCTACCGGGATGTGCACCGCCTGCTTGACCTGAGCGATGGCGTCCCAATCGGCTTTGCCCTCGTATTGCTGGGCACGGGTACGGCCATGGACGGCGATCATATCTGCCCCAGCCTGTTCGCACATCTGCGCGAACTCCACACAGTTGACACTTTTCTCGTCCCAGCCACGGCGGAACTTGACCGTGACTGGGCAGTCGACCGCCGCGCGCACCGCGCGCAGGACGGCTTCGGCTTTTTTAATGTCGCGCATGAGCGCCGAGCCGTCGCCGTTGTTCACAATCTTGGGCGCCGGGCAGCCCATATTGATATCAATGATATCGCAGCCCGAAAGCTCCCGCGCGCGCACCGCGCCTTCGGCCATGGTCTCGGGTTCCGAGCCAAAGATCTGCGCCGCCGCCGGATGCTCATCCGGGCCGAGCGCCAGCAGGCGCGGGGTTTTCTTATCGCCAAAATGCAGGGCCTTGGCCGAAACCATTTCGGTCACGGTCAGGGCTGCGCCCTGCTCCCGGCAGATCTGCCGGAATGCGCGGTCGGTCACGCCGGCCATCGGGGCCAGGATGAGCCGGCCGCGGATGGGTACGTTTGCAATGTGCATGCCTGTCCTCCCGCTGCGTTTTTTCGGCAAATTGCCCGCCAAAAGGGGCGGGCAGGTTTTCAAAACTTCAAAATGAATACGGTATATTATAGCATAGCTTGCCCGGTATTGCAAATTGCAAACCGATGACAAGCCCGCCCCCATTTCCCGCTGTCCTGCGGTCGCCATTGCCCGCTGCAAGGCGCTATTTCCCGCCGTTTGCGGCCTGGTCGCGCACAAAAAAAGCCGGCAAAATCTCATCCTGCCATTTCCCTGGGTATTTTCCAACAAAACGCGCCCCATGGCGCGGCCTATACTGGGAAAACAAGGAGGTTCGACCATGGACAAGCATACTTTAGAGAGGAGGAGCTTCCGGGCCGCGGCGCGCGCCGCCGAGACCTGGACGCGCCTGACGCGCACCGATGAGGTGCGCCAGATCAGCGGCGGCCTCAAACAGCTGCTGCTCTGCGCCGTGCTTGCGCGCGGCGTTTTATTCGGGGAATTTGCCCCCCTTGGCGTTGCGATGACCGGCGCATACGCCGCGCTCGGCAAAGGCTATCCCGCGTTTGCCGGCGCTTTTTTTGGCGCCATCCTGCTGCGCGGCGGCATGACCGGCGTGACCGCGGCCGCCGCTTCCCTGCTGACGCTGGTGTGTGCGCAGATCTTCCACCGGCCAACCGAATCGCGGCGCACCTGGTTCATGCCGCTCATGAGCGCCCTGATGATGGCCTGCTGTAACTTCGTACTGCTACCCACCCCCGACGCCCTGCGACCAGCCCAGGTATTCCGCTTTTTGGCCACCTGCGTGCTGACCGGCGGGCTGACCTGGTGTTACATCCAGGCCCTGTCCCCACCGCGTGGCCGCGGCGACCTGCGGCATCCGGGTGGCCTGCTGGCTGTGGTGGCCAGCGTGCTGGTCGCGCTGGGCGATGTGGTGTTGTTTGGCGTTGTTTCCCCGGCGCGGGTGGTCGCGTTTGCCATGACGCTCGCCGGTGCGTTTTTGGGCGGCAGCGCCATCGGTGCCGCGATGGGCGTGGCCTTTGGTGTGACCATGGATGTGACAGCGGGCAGCGGCGCTTTTTTGACCTGTGTGTATGGGCTCAGCGCCCTGCTGGCGGGTGCGTTCCGCACCGCAGGCCGTCCGGCCTTTGTGTGCAGCGGCTTACTTGCCGCCGGGGCGGCCTGCCTGCTCGGGATTGACCATCCGCTTTTTCTGTCGGCGCTGGCCGAAAGCGCCCTGGCGGCCTTGGTCTTTTGTCTGGTGCCGGACACGCTCTGGCAGTACATACGCGATACCCTGCTGCCCACCCGGCACGACACAGTGGACTCCATCGAGCGCATGCGCCACTCGGCTGGGCGGTATGCCGCTGAAGCGTCGGATGCGTTTTATGAGATGTATCTCGCCATGATGAGCGGCGCTCAGACCGGCCGGGCGGCGGCCGATGAGGATATCCACGCCATTTTTGACTGTGCGGCCGACAAGGTCTGCCGCCGCTGCAAGATCTGCAAGGACTGCTGGCAGCGCGATTATGTGGCCACACTGTCGGCGCTGGGCGATGTCTCCGGCCCCATGCTCAAGCGGGGCCGGGCCGAAGCGGGCGACTTCCCCCGCCATTTCTCCGAGCGGTGCATCCATTTCCCCGAACTGCTGCGCGCGGTCAATGAGGCGCTTTTCGCGCTGCGTGAGCGGCAGCAATACCGCCGCCGGTGCGATGAAAACCGCTCGCTCATCGCCCAGCAATACGCCGGTCTGACCGGGATTTTGCGGCAGATTGGCGGCACGCTCGGCCACGATCGAGCTTCCCTGCCCGCCCGCGAGCGGCAGGTGCGCAGTTATGCGTCGGCCTTTGGCCGTATCGACAAAGTGGCCGTATTCCGTGACGGCACCGGGCGGCTGCGGGTCGAGCTGGACGGCGAGGGCATGGAAGCCATCCTGCGCGAGCGCAAGGGCTTTGCCGCCGGGCTGTCGGCGGTGTTATCGGTCGGCCTGACCGAGCCCGAACGCATTTCGGACGAGCTCGGCACCCGCCTGATGCTGCGCGAACAAGCGCCGTATCGCGCCGTGGTCGGCATCGGCCAGCGGCAAAAGCAGGGTGAAAAGGTCTCGGGCGACACGGCGCGGTCGTTTGTCACCGAAACCGGCCATGCCTGCCTGCTGCTGGCCGACGGCATGGGCACCGGCGCGGCGGCCGCCCAGGACAGCCGTACCATCCTATCGCTGATGGAACGGTTCCTGCGCGCCAACATCCCGCCCGCCGACGCGCTGCGCACGGTGGCGCCAGCATTTCGGCTGCGCTGTGACGGCGCGCGCGGTGTCACGCTCGACATCCTGATGCTCGACCTGTTCACCGGCAAGGGCACGTGTTTGAAGTGCGGAGCAGCGCCCAGTTTCCTGAAAAACGGCGGCGGGGTCATCCGCATTTCGGGCGGCAACCTGCCGGTCGGCTTATCCGACGAACCGGCGGCCGACCAGAGTGTGCCCATCCGCATGGGGCCGGGGGATTTGTTCATCCTGGTATCGGACGGCATCTGCGACGGCTCGGACGATGGCTGGCTGCGCGCGCTGGTGCAGCAGCATAGCAAGGAAACGCCCAAAGAACTGGCCGCGCGACTGGTGGTGGCCGCTGCCGAACGGGGTTCCAACGACGATTTGACCGCCTTGGTGTGCCGGTTGGAGCACCGGCCGTCGGCGCTGTAAAATCCGGTATAAGCTGGCGGGTCTTGGGCATACTGGTAGGGAAATCACAAGAACGAGGAGGCAGTTATGGTCAAGGGGATTTCCCGCCGGGTCGTGGTGGTACGGCCGCCCGACTCCAAGGTGTTTGAAGAAGCGTTTTTTATTGTACGGGAACAGCAGGACGCCACGCGCGATGTGTTGCGGGAAGCCTGCGCGGTCGCCGAGCGGTATCTGCATACACCGCGCGTGCGGCGCTATTCCCGCAAGCGGTATACCCGGGTGCAGCTTGGTCTGGCCGCGCTGGGCGGAAGCAGTGCGGTCGGTATGTTCTGGGCTGCGACCGCAATCTTGGGGATTTTTTGACCGATCTGTGAATTCTTTTTAAACAACCGGCGGCGGCTCTTGCATAGACCGCCGCCGGTTGTTATCATGGAAGAAAACAATCTAGGGATGGCGCATCTATGACCGTTCAGCATTTTATCGACCTTTTTCAGCAGTATGGCCTGCCGATGATGGCGGCCGTGTTTTTTTGTGAATATCTCAACCTGCCCGGCTTTCCGGCTGGTGTCATTATGCCCGCCGTCGGCATCCTGATCGGCCAAAGTCAGCTCAATTTGATTTTGTCGATTGGCATATCGATTGCGGCCAGTCTGGCCGGGTGCCTGGTGATGTATGTGATCTGTTATTATGGCGGCGCACCGCTTCTTACCAAAGCCTTTGGCAAGAGCCCGAAATTTCAGCATTTTATGGACCGTTGTCATACCTATCTGGAAAAGGGACGCGGCCGGGGGCTGTTTGTCTGCCGGCTCATCCCGGTGCTGCGCACCATCGTCTCTATTCCTGCGGGGCTGGTTCGCATGCCGCTGCATGAATATGTCGTGTGGTCGACCGCCGGCATTGCCATCTGGAACACCATTTTGATCTCCTTCGGTTATTTTTTCAGCGAAGCGTTTTTAAGCGGCGGCTTTTTGTCGTTTCTATAAGACCAACAGGCACCCATCACGGGTGCCTGTTTTTTTCTGGTGGAAGTTACAGGGCTCGAAGCCCGGCCCCTTTCGGCCCGGGCTTCGCCCCGCTTCGCGATTTGATGCAGGTTCGAGCCCTGTTCCTTTCGCTTTCCGCAAACACGAAAAAAGGCACTCACGTTTGTGAATGCCTTCGCTTTTGGTGGAAGTTACAGGGCTCGAACCTGTGACGATCTGCTTGTAAGGCAGATGCTCTCCCAGCTGAGCTAAACTTCCAAATGGTGGCCCATCGGGGGCTCGAACCCCGGACCC
>JAUMSA010000046.1 GCA_031293105.1 Butyricicoccus sp.
GCGCGCCTATCCCCTTGTATAGAGGACTGATTTTATGGCAGATAAACGAGATTATTACGAGGTGCTTGGCGTTTCCAAGGGCGCGTCGGACGACGAAATCAAAAAGGCGCACCGCAAGCTCGCCAAGAAATACCACCCTGACCTCAATAAAGACAATCCAAACGCCGAGGAGAAATTCAAGGAAGTCAACGAGGCGTATGAGGTGCTGTCCGATAAAGACAAGCGCGCCAAATACGACCAGTTCGGCTTTGCCGGCGTAGACCCGAATTATGGCGCTGGCCAAGGCGGTGGCTTTGGCGGTGGTTTCGGCGGCTTCGATATGGGCGACTTGGGCGATATTTTCGGTTCGTTCTTTGGCGGCGGTTTTGGTTCGTCCAGCCGCTCGCGCCGCAATGCGCCCCAGCGTGGACAGACCATCCAGAAGCGCGTCATGCTCTCCTTTGAAGAAGCGGCCTTTGGCTGCGAGAAGGAGATCACCATTGATCGTGTGGAGAACTGCGACGAATGCGGTGGCTCGGGCGCCGCGCGCGGCACATCGGCCGAAACCTGTACCAACTGCCGCGGTTCGGGCACCGTCACCCAGACCCAGCGCACCCCGCTCGGCATGTTCCAGACCCAGACCGCCTGCCCCAACTGCCGCGGTACCGGTAAGATCATCAAAAAGCCGTGCAGCAAGTGCGGCGGCTCGGGCAAGGTACAGAAATCCCGCACCCTCAAGGTCAATATCCCGGCCGGTATCGATGACGGCCAGGCCATTCAGCTGCGCGGCCAGGGCGGCGCAGGCGCCAATGGCGGCCCGGCTGGCGATGTGATCGTAACCATTGCCATCCGTCCGCATCCGCTGTTTACCCGCGAGGGCTCGGACGTTATCTGCGAGATGCCGGTATCGTTCGTACAGGCAGCGCTTGGCGACACCCTGCAAGTGCCGACCATTGACGGCAAGGTCGAATACAACATGCCCGAAGGCACCCAGCCGGGTGCGGTCTTCCGTCTGCGCGGCAAGGGCATCCAGAACGTCAACGGCCGCGGCCGCGGCGACCAGTATGTCCGCATCAACATCGAGGTGCCCAAAAACCTGACTGCCCACCAAAAGGAACTGCTGCGGGAATTTGAGTCTTCCACGACCGATGAAAACCAGCAGCAGCGCAAGGGCTTCTGGGATAAGGTGAAGGAAGCCTTCAAGGGCGACTGATCCCCTTTTCTTTTGACAAAACTGTATGGCGCAGGCCACTTGAGCCTGCGCCATCTTTTATCCGCCCGGATTTTGCCCTTGTGGCTTGATAGGCGGTTTGTTATAATAAAAGAAGAAAGAAAAAGGAGTCCTCGCTTATGCCGATTAAAATTGCCGACAGTCTCCCCGCCCGTGCGGTGCTGGAGAGCGAAAATATATTTGTCATGACCGAGCATCGCGCGCTCACGCAGGATATCCGTCCGCTGCGCATCGCGCTGCTCAACCTGATGCCCCTCAAGATCGTCACCGAGACTCAAATTTTGCGCTGCCTGTCCAACACGCCGCTGCAAATCGAGATCGACCTGGTGCAGACCGAAACCTACAAGTCCACCCACACCCCGGAAGACCATCTGCTCACCTTTTACCGCACCTTTGATGAAATCCGCGACAAGCGGTATGACGGTTTCATCATCACCGGCGCGCCGATCGAACTGATGGATTTTGAACAGGTCGATTATTGGAACGAACTGTGCACCATCATGGAATGGACCAAGACGCACGTCCATTCCACCCTGCACATCTGTTGGGGCGCTCAGGCGGGCTTATATTATCATTACGGCATCCCCAAATACATCCTGCCCGAAAAAATGAGCGGCGTATTTGAGCATCAAGTCCTTTTTCCGAAAGAAAGCCTGTTCCGCGGCTTCAACGACTACTTTTATGCCCCCCACTCGCGCCACACCGAGGTGCGGGAGGAGGATATCCGCCGCAATCCCCTGCTGCGGGTGCTGTCGGTTTCCGACGAAGCCGGTGTATACATTGTGGAAGCCAAATATGGCCGCCAAATCTTTGTATTCGGCCATTCGGAATACGACCGGGATACGCTCAAAGCCGAATACATCCGCGACAAGGGCCGCGGCTTAAATCCGATTGTGCCCAAGCACTACTTTCCGGATGATGACCCGTCCAAGCAGCCGCGCATGACCTGGCGTTCCCATGGTCACCTGCTCTATACCAACTGGCTGAACTATTACGTTTACCAGACGACCCCCTATTACTTAGATCACACGTTTGAATAAATCCACCATTCCGCACGGCCGCCTCGTTGCGGCCTGTGTCTTGCCATGAGGTCTGTTTATGAAATTACAAGCGCTTTCTTTGGAAAATTTTCGCGGTTTCCCCAAGCTGGCCATGGAATTCCGTCCCGACCTGATGATCCTGACCGGTCCGAACGGTGCGGGGAAATCGGCCATTCTGGATGCGGCCGCGCTGGCGTTGGCCACCTATGTCGGCGGTTTTTCGGACATCCCAGCCATGGGCATCTCGCCGTCCGACATCCGCATGGAATCGACCGACAATCCGATGGCGCCCTACCGGCACACCGGCCCGGTGCGCATTTCGGCCCGGATCGAGGTCAGCGGCCATCCGCTCGCGTGGAGCCGTACCCTGGAAAATGGCCGGACGGTTTCCACCGATGCCACTGAGGTGCTGCAATATGCCGCGGCCTTGCAGGAGCACATCCGCCGCCGGGCGGCCATCACCCTGCCGGTCATTGCCTGCTATGGTGCATCCCGCCGCTGGCTGGAGGGCCGGGATCCGAAGCCCCTACAAAAGGTATGGATTAAAAACCGGCAAAGCGGTTACTTAGGCTGCTTGCAGGCATCCCAAGACGAACGCATGCTGCTCAGCTGGTTTGAAAATATGACCTATACCAAGCAGCAGAAATTGCAGGCCGCATTTGCCCCGCCCAGCCCGACCGATTTGATCGTGCCCGACCTGTATGCGGTCACGCAGGCCATGGCGGCCTGCTACAAGAGCGCCTTCCCGGATGTCAAGGATGTCTCGTTCGCGTTTGACGTGGTGCATCAGGATTTGGAAATCACCATCACCCGGCCGGACGATAACATCGAGCGGCTTCCCATGCGCCTGCTCGGCCAAGGCGTCAAAAACACACTGTTGCTGGTCGCCGACATCGCTTACCGCATGGCGGTGCTCAATCCGCAGTTCGGCGCCGACGTCACCGACCTGACCCCCGGCATTGTGCTCATCGACGAGATTGAGCTGCATCTGCATCCGGCCTGGCAGAAGCGCATCCTGTCCGACTTGCAGAAGATTTTCCCGCTCGTGCAGTTTATCGTGACCACCAACGCCCCGGTCGTGCTGGCCAATACGGACGCCAAGTGCGTGCGCGTGCTGCGCGGCGGACAAGTCTACCGCGCTTCCCTGCAAACGTACAGCAAGCCGGTCGATGTCATCCTGACTGAAGTGATGAAAACCAATCCGCAGCCGGACACGGTCACCGAAGCGTTTTCCAGCTTCTATGAATCGCTGGAAGCCCATGAGATGGAAGCCGCCGAACAAAAGCTCAGCTGGTTGACCGAATGTTTGGGCGAAAATGACCGCTCGGTCGAGAGCGCGACGCAGGCATTCAAGCAAGCCCAGGAACGAAACGGATAAATTTTTATAAAGGAGAGGTGTTTTTTCATGCCTTATATTGCAGTCCATACCGAGCGGTCGTTGAATGCGCCCGAAAAAGAATCGCTCAAAGCCGCGCTGGGACAGGCCATCACGGTCATCCCCGGAAAGAAGGAAAAGAGCCTGATGGTCGAAATCTGTGACGGCTGCGACCTGTATTATGGCGGTCAGAAATGCGATGCCGCCTATCTGGACGTCAAGATTTTCGGCTCTGCTCAGCCGGACGATCAAAAAGCCTTCATCGAAGCCGCTTTCCAGGTCATGGCCGATGCGGGATTTGATCAAAAGAATGTATACATCACCTTTTCCGGACTGCCCAACTGGGGTGTGAACGGCACGATGATATAAATTGCTTGGACAGGCCGTTTTGCAGCGGCCTGTCTTTCCTTCCCATCCGACTTTGGAAAGCGAGAGATGCTGATGTTATTTGATACCCATGCCCACTATGACGACGACCAATTTGACGCCGACCGCGAAACGCTGCTCACCTCCCTGCCCGAGCACGGCGTTGGGCTTGTGCTCAATCCAGGCTGCGATTTGGAGAGCAGCCGCAAAGCGGTCGCCTATGCTGAAACTTATCCGCATGTATACGCGGCGGTTGGATTCCATCCGGAAAACCTGGACGGCATCGATTTGGAACGCGACCTGCCCGCCCTGGAAGCGCTGGCCAAGTCCAGCCCCAAGGTGCGCGCCATCGGCGAAATCGGTCTGGATTATTACTGGGTCAAAGAACCCGAACCACGCCGCATTCAGGCCGAAGTGTTCCGCGCACAGATGCGTTTAGCCGGTCGGCTGCAGCTGCCGGTCATCATCCATGACCGCGAAGCCCATCTGGACAGCCTGACCATTGCAGAGCAATATCCGGCCGTACGCGGGGTGTTTCATTGTTATTCCGGCTCGGTGGAATTTGCCAAGCGGCTGCTCGATTTGGGCTATCTGCTTTCGTTCACCGGCGTTATCACCTACAAAAACGCCAAGAAGGCGGTCGATGTCGTACGCGCCGTGCCGCTCGACCGGCTGATGATCGAAACCGACTCGCCCTATATGGCGCCGGTCCCCTATCGCGGCAAGCGCAATTCCTCACTATATGTCT
>JAUMSA010000150.1 GCA_031293105.1 Butyricicoccus sp.
TGTTTTATAACAGTATTTTGGGCAAAATGAACTTGACAATTCGGTTGGAGGGTGTTATATTTAGCCAAAATTCATGAACGGAGGGACCGGTTATGAGCAAACAGAAGCAGGCCCAGTTGGATAAGCTCCGGGAAGAGTTGAAACCCGGTGAAACGTTGGAGGTGGTGGGCGAATTTCGCGTCCTGCCAGCGCTGCTTCCGTTTTTCCTGATTGCGATCATTTCGTTTGTGGTCGGGCGGGTGTTTTCGTCCTCGCTCCTGTTCTTGCTGGTGACCAATCTGGTATGTGTCTGGATGATGGCCGACGCGGCGCGCGCGCTGGTGAACATACAGAATTCCTGTGTTTTGGTGACCGACCGCCGCGCGTTTGGCTTGGCAGCTGGCAAACGGTTTGATCTGACCCATCATCAGATTCGGCAAATCCATGCGCATCGCGGCTTGTTCCTGGATGCTGGAGAGGCGCGCAGCAGCGTAGTGCTCCGACATCTTTGCAACCAAAAAACCGTTCTGCAAACCCTCGAACAACACCGAAAGAAAAAGTAATATTCTTGTGGCGGCGCCCCCATTCCAAGCGCTGCATGAAATCGTTCGTCTACCAAAATTGCAACGAGCATACCCTGCAAAAGGAGAGGTGCGTTTTTTTGCTTCGCGAATACAGCAATGACAATAAGCTTTATCAAATCAATATTGACACCGTTTCGTTTCCCTGTTTTGATTTTGTGATTCATTACGCCGAGCAGCTACCTGCGTCAGTGGTAACATTTCAACATACGCACAACCTTTATGAAATTTTTCATGGGCTCAACGGCTCGGTGGTATGCCATTGCGAAGACCAAGCCGTCACCTTAGGGCCGGACGATGCCATCCTGATTGGCAAAGGGAATTCCCACTACATAGAATTTGAACCGCAGAAATCCGCCACCTATCTGGCGTTTATCTTTGATATTGTCCCCAAGACCGAGCCGGCTTCGGTAACGGCCGAAATGGAGTTCGGTAATATCATCGAAGCGTTAGCCCATATTGACAAACAACGATATGCCTATGGGCATTGCAGCCGCTCGCAATCCTTTTTGTTGGAAGATATCGAGCAGGAGCTGCACCAGCATCAAATCGGGTGGAGCGGCCTGGTCGGGCTGCTATTTTACCGCTTGTTTATGAATGTTTTGCGGGAATTTGCGCCCAATAAGTCGGGGGTAGACGTTCCGGCGGGCTATAAAAACATCGCGTTGCTGGCCTCCAAATATATCCATGCCAACTATGCGGAAAAGCTGACGATTGATATGGTGGCCGACGCTCTGCATGTCACGCCGCGGCACGTAAATCGTCTGTTTAACGAATTATTCGGTACCTCGTTTGCCTATACGGTCAATGTAATCCGCACCGAATATGCAAGGCCCTATCTGCTCACCACCGACGAATCCATTGAGCGGATTGCCTCGCGCGTGGGTCTGCCTTCGGGAAAGGTCCTGACCAAATTGTTCAAAGAGCGGTATGGTATGACCCCGTCCGAATACCGCGCAATGAACAAAAAGACGCATTGAAAAACAACCGAAAGAGGAAAACCCCCTATCCAAACCGGATAGAGGGTGAAAGGGGCACCGGGATAGCAAATCCCGGCATGGGATCAGGGCCGCATGCCGGGATGCTCCGAGAAAATAAAAAAAGAAGAAGAGAGAAGAAATCAAGCGCGTTCCCGTCCGTTGGGGAAGACGATCACACGGCACGCTTGCTTTTGGCGCATGGCATCCAACCCCTCATGGATGTCCTCCAGGGAAAGACGATGGGTGATAAACCGGTCAAGGCCCAGCTCGGGCTGCCGCAGCATCTCAAGCGCAGAGGGGAAATCCTTGCCCAGCACACCAAACACCTTCAGCTCATTGAGCGTAAAGAGGGCAGGGGAAATGGTCGTGCGGGCGTTGTTGTCCAAGCCAAATAGCACCAGACGGCCTTTGGGA
The DNA here is from genome assembly GCA_031293105.1 of Butyricicoccus sp. Classification (GTDB taxonomy): domain Bacteria; phylum Bacillota; class Clostridia; order Oscillospirales; family Butyricicoccaceae; genus Butyricicoccus_B. Next base: position 1,955 of record JAUMSA010000150.1, read on the forward strand.
TTCATCAGCGGCAGCGCTTCGGATAAAATCGGCCCGCGGCCGACCGCATCAATCACCAGATCGGCGCCATACGGCCAATGGGCGCGCATAACTTGCTCGACCGATTCATTTTCGGTATCCACTACGATATCGGCGCCGCAGGCTTTGGCCTCCTGAACACGCTGCGCCCCTTTGGCGGTTACGATCAAATTGCGGATGCCAAACAGTTTCAGCACGCGGATAAAGGTCAAACCAATCGGGCCGGCGCCGTACAGCAGCACATAATCTACCGGGGAGGGGTGTGCCTGGCCGACGGCATTCATCACGCACGCAAGCGGCTCGGCCTGTGCCAAAATTTCCGGCGGAATCGAAGGGTCGGCGTGATACAGCTGGCTGGCATCCACCAAAGCATATTGGGCAAAACCGCCATCGCCGGTCTGTCCATAATGATAGGAATTGGAGCACAAATCGCCCTTGTTGTGAGTGCATTCATAGCAGGTTCCACAGCGCACGCGCGGATTGACCGCCACCCGGTCGCCCGCCGAAAATCCCTGCACCGCATCTCCCATTTGGACAATCGTCCCGCAGAATTCATGGCCATAGATGATGCCGGGCTTCATGTACTGACCGGGCGGCACAGCGAGGCCGTGCAAATCGCTGCCGCAGATACTGGCGGCATCCACGCGCAAAAGCAGCTGGGTATCCCGCTGGATTTGCGGAATCGGGATGGTTTTGACGGTTAAAACGCCGTTGCCCTCAAAGATGGCGGCGCGCATGGTTTCACTCATGACGGCTCTCCTTTCTCGATGTTCCGAATATCGCGTACAGACGAACGCTCCACAAGCTGGGGCTCAAAAATATAGGTGGCATCAAAATTGGGGTCTTGAATGCGTGCCAACAGATTTTCTGCGGCGACCCGTCCGAGATCGTTGAAGGGGTAAGCCATGCCGCTGAGATTGAGTGGGTGCATGGCCAACAGCGAGTTATCATAGCTCATGACGGATAGATCTTCCGGGACGCGTATCCCACGCGCTTGCAGCGCCGGAATGACCCGGGCGGCAATGTCGTCATTGTAAAAGAATACCGCCGTACACGAACGGATTTTTTCAAACAAGATATCCAGCATGGCCTCCGGAACTTCAGGGAAGATCAGATCGGTCGCCCAAAATACGCGGTCTTCATCAAACGGCAGATTGTGAGCAGCCAGAGCACGGATATAGCCCTGATACCGCAAAAGCCCTTGCAGATCATCGACCTTTCCCACGTGGAAGATCTTTTCATGTCCGTGCTGGATGAGGTGTTCAGTGGCCAGATAACCACCCTTTTGATCGTCCAGCGACACATAGGGGATTTGTGGAAAATCCGGATAGTAGCCATCCAGCAAAATAATGGGCATGCGCTGGCTGAGCTCTTCAATCAGCCGGTTGGCGCGGGGCAGCACGGCTTTGGTGATTTCGATGATGGCACCGGCATAGTTGGCGGTCATGAGTTCGCGGATGATGTTCTCTTCATAATCCACCCGGTTGCCGGTGATGAAGATATTGCTGATGTAGCCGTGTTTGGTCAAAACGCTGTTGATCGCAGCCGACTTGTACGGAAAAATATAGCTATGCGCATCGGTGATGAGCACGGCGATGTTCTTGGAAGTGGGGGCTGGCGATGCCGGACTGGCGACAAAGGTTCCGGCGCCTTTGACTGTATAAATCAGTTCTTTTTTGGAAAGGCAAGCAAAGGCGTTGCGAATGGTCTGCCGGCTCACGCCAAAATGCCCCATCAATTCCTTTTCCGTGGGGAGCTGTGCGCCAGGTTGCAAGGCGCGGATTTTCTGTTCGATTTCGTTGGCGATGGATAAGTATTTCGGCATATGTCCTTCACTCCATGACCATACATTGAAAAATGCATGTATTCTTATCATACATTTTAGCATGTCTATCCCGCGAAAACAATACGGATGCATTCGACAAAGCGGGGTTTTGTATGATAAAAGTACGAATAAATGAAAAAGCACACTGCATTTTTGTATTTTATATATCCCTCGCGATTAGGATATATTCAGTATAATATGTATTTAAATAAAGGACAAGATGTATTTATTATAAAAAT
>JAUMSA010000168.1 GCA_031293105.1 Butyricicoccus sp.
ATAAGGGACAGCAGGAGGACAAGCGAATCCGGCGGACCAAAAAGCTTCTGCGGCAGGCATTGGCCAGCCTGATGCAGGAAAAGGAGTTTCCAAACATCACCGTGACCGACGTGGTGCGGCGGGCGGACATCAATCGGGGGACCTTTTATGCGTATTATCGGGATGTATTCGACCTGCGCGAAAAGGTGGAAAACGAAATTGTGGACGCGCTGCGCGACTTAATCGCCCACGCACTGCCCAGCCCGAACGCCACCACCATCGAACCGCTGATCGAGCAATCGGTCGCTTATTTAGAGCAAAATCACGATTTAACCTATGCGCTCCTGAGCGATCGCAGTATGGGCAGCTTTGAACAAAAGCTGATGGCGTTGATGGAGGAATGCAGCTGCTTGATTCGTCCGCCCCGGCAGCCGGAGGACTATTTTTCCATCTGGTTTGCGGCCGCTGGCTGCATCGGTGTGATGAAAAAATGGATGACCCGCGAAAAGCCCGCTGGGCGGGATGCGGTCATCCGTCGTATGGACGAAATGCTGTGCAGCATCCTGCACATGGCCTAACAAAAAAACCGCACGATATCGTGCGGTTTTTTCTATCTTGTGATGGGCAGTCCCAGTTTTTTTAGCCGGGCGATAATTGAGCCGAGCGGGCGCTCGTGCCGGGACGCGATCTCGAGCACGGTCAGATGCTGGGAGGCTTCCTCGCGCAAATAATCGTCCTCGCGGTCCGACCAGGGCTTTAGCAGTCCCTGGTCGCGCGCGCTGATGCGCTGGGCGGACGCCGCGCCTGGCGGAGGCGGTTCCTTTCCGGTTGCCTTTTGCACATACCGTTTGATGAGCGCAACAAAGGCTTCGCCATATTTGTCAGCCTTGGTGCGGCCGACGCCCGACACTTCCAGAAATTCGCCCACGGTGACCGGTTGGCGGACGCACATGTCCTGTAAGGTTGCATTGGAAAAAATCACATAGGCCGGTACGCGCTCGCGCGCCGCGATTTCGCCGCGCAGCGCGCGCAAGGCCTCGTACAGGCTGCTCTGTTCGATTTCGCGCACGTCCTTTTTGCGCTTGTCGCGTGGCAACTTGACCGTAAAGGGCAGGCGCTTGCGGATGATATCGGCCGATTTCAGGCACAGGCACACCGTCGGATATTGGTCGCCGGAGCTTTCCAGATAGCCGCTTTCGAGCAGGCGGTCGATCAGGTCGCGGATGCGTTTTAACGAGTCCTCGCGCATGATGCCGTAGGTGGACAGCGTATCAAACTCATTTTGCCGGATGCGTTCGTTGTCCGCGCCGCGCAGGATGTCGGCAAGCAGCGCTTTTCCGACCGTGCGGCCGCGCTGCTGCAAGCGGTAGACACAGGACACAATCTTTTGTGCTTCCAGCGTGGCATCGACTTGTTCAAACTTGGTCAGGCAGTTCGAGCAGTTGTCGCACGAAAGCGGTGCATCCTCCCCAAAGTACCGCAGCAGGAACCGCCGCAGGCAATCGGTCGTGGTCGCGTAAAAGACCATCTGCTGCAATCGCGCCTTGTCGCGCTCACGCAGCGTGCGGCGGGTGCGCTCGTCGAGTTCTTCGTCGTCGTGGCCGTGCTCGATGAGAAATTCACAGGTGCGCACATCCTGCGGGCTGTACAACAGGATGCAGTCGGCCGGGGAACCATCGCGCCCGGCGCGCCCGGCTTCCTGGTAATAGCTTTCGATGTTCTGCGGCAGATTATAATGGATGACAAACGACACATTGGATTTGTCGATGCCCATGCCGAAGGCGTTGGTCGCCACCATCACTTGCAGCCGGTCGAACAGAAAATCCTCCTGGCTTTCGCGGCGGCTGGCTGCGTCCATCCCGGCGTGGTACCGTCCGGCGGCAAAGCCGCGCGCGACCAGCATTTCATGGACGTCATCGACCGCCTTGCGGGTCGCGCAGTAGACGATGCCGCTCTGGCCCATCCGCTCGCGCAGTAGCGTGACCAGGTGTTCGCGTTTGTCGTGCGGTTTTTCGGTCACAAAGGTCAGGTTGGGCCGGTCAAAGCCGGATACGCACACAAGCGGGTCGCGCAGCCCGAGCAAACGGACGATGTCCTGCCGTACGGCTTCGGTGGCCGTGGCCGTGAACGCCCCCACCGGCGGCCGCTCGGGCAGGGCGTGCAGAAAATCGACAATTTTGCTGTAACTCGGCCGGAAATCTTGCCCCCATTGCGAGATACAGTGGGCTTCATCCACGGCCACATAGGCCAGCGGCACGCGCTCAAACAGCGCCTGAAAACCGCTCATCTCCAGCCGTTCGGGGGAAACATACAGAAGGCGCAGTTCGCCGCGGTACGCGCGGGCATAGACCGCCCGCTGCTGTTCGGCCGAGAGGGCGCTGTTGAGATACGCGGCCGGGATGCCCGCCTGGCGAAGCGCCCCCACCTGGTCTTTCATCAGCGAAATCAGCGGGGACACCACCACGGTCAGCCCGGGCACGAGCAGGGCAGGCACCTGGAAGCACACCGACTTGCCCGCGCCGGTCGGCATGACGCCGAGCACGTCGCGGCCTTCAAGCAGGGCGTCCACCAGCTCCTTTTGTCGGCCGCGGAAGGCCGCATGGCCAAAATATTCCTTTAAGACCGCTTCGGGCGTGTGCATGGGCGGGTTCCTCCGTTTCTCAAAATCAACGACTATTATACGAAAAATCGGCTCAAAATGCAATGGCTGCCCGCGCTTGCCCGGTTATGCTATAATAACGGGGAAAGGAGATGCCGCCATGAGATTCATCCACTTAGCCGACCTGCATCTGGGCAAGCGCGTGTGCGAGATGTCCATGCTGGACGACCAAACCTACATTTTAGACCAAATTTTACAGCTGGTGCAGGAGCACCGCGCGGACGCGGTGCTCATCGCCGGGGACGTGTACGACCGCCCGGTGCCCCCGCCCGAAGCCGTGGCCGTGCTGGACCGGTTTTTAACTCGCTTGCAGGCGCAGGGCGTCGCCTGCCTGCTCATTCCGGGCAACCACGATTCGGACGAGCGGTTAGCCTTCGGCGCGCGGCTGCTGGACGGCGCGGGCGTGTACCTCGCGCCGGTCTTTGACGGCACAGTGTGCACGGTCACGCTGCGCGACGAGTGGGGGGACGTGCAGTTTACCCTGCTGCCCTTCCTGCGTCCGGCGCAGGTGCGGCGGTATTTCCCAGACGTGGAACCGGGCGATTACGAGGGCGCGGTACGCGCGGTGCTGGAAACCGTACCGGCAGCGCCCGATGCTCGCCGGGTGCTGCTCGCCCATCAGTTCGTGACCGCCCGCGGCGTGGCGCCTGAGCGGTGCGAATCCGAACTCGCATCCGTGGGCACCCTGGACAATGTGGATGTTTCGGTGTTTGACGGCTTTGATTATGTCGCCCTCGGGCACATCCACGGCCCGCAGCGCATCGGCCGGGATACGGCGCGCTATGCCGGGTCGCCGCTCAAGTTTTCGTTTTCCGAGGTGCACCACAAGAAATCGGTGCCGCTCGTCACTTTGGGCGCGAAAGGGCAGGTCGAGATCGAACGGCTGCCGCTCACGCCCCAGCGCGATTTACGCGAGATTCGCGGCGCGCTGGACGACCTGCTGCACCCGGAACCGGGCACCAAGACCGACGATTACCTGCACATCACCCTGACCGACGAGGCCGTGCTGGACGCCATGAACAAGGTGCGCACCGTGTACCCGAACACGCTGCGCCTGGACTTCGACAACACGCTCACCCGTCAGACGGGGACACCCGAACTGGAAAACCGTCCGGCCCTACGCGCGCCATTTGAACTGTTTTCCGAATTTTATGAAAAGCAGAATGGCCAGCCCATGGATGCGGACATGCAGGCGCTGGTGCGCACAATGCTGGACGACATGGGGGAGGGGAACGCATGAAACCGCTGCATTTGACCATCAGCGCCTTTGGGCCGTATGCCGGGCGCACCGAGGTCGCTTTTGAGGACTTCGGCGAGAGCGGCCTGTATCTCATCACGGGCGACACGGGCGCGGGCAAGACCACGCTGTTTGACGCCATCACCTTTGCCCTGTACGGCGAGGCCAGCGGCCAAACACGCGACAGCGTCATGCTGCGCAGCGACTATGCGGACGCGGCGGCCAAGACCTTTGTGGCGCTGACCTTCCGGTATCACGACAAGGTGTACACGGTCGAGCGCAATCCGCAGTACACCCGTCCCAAACAGCGCGGCGCGGGCGTGACCACCGAAGCGGCAGGCGCGACGCTGACCTATCCAGATGGCCGGGTCGTGACCGGTGCGCGGCAGGTGACCGAAGCCGTAACCGAACTTATCGGCATCGACCGCGCCCAGTTCGGCCAGATCGTGATGATCGCTCAGGGCGATTTTTTGCAGCTGCTGCTGGCCGATACCCGCCAGCGAGCGGGCATTTTCCGCCGGATTTTTTCGACCGAGCACTTCCAGCGGTTCCAGCTGGCGCTCAAAGACCGCGCCAAACAGGCATCGCGCCAGTATGACGACCTGAAAAAGGGCGCCGAGCAGTACATCGCGCAGATCGTGTGCGATGACCGGGACGCGCTGCGCGACGCCTGCGCGGCAGCCGACGCGCATACGCTGGATGCCTTGCTGCCGCAGCTGACCGACGCGGTGGCCGAGGACCGCGCGAGCGAAAAAAAGCTGGCGGACAGCCTGGAAACCGGACGGCAGGGGCTGGAAGCCCTGGCCGCCGCGGTGTCCAAGGCCGAACAGGAAGCCGCCCTGCGCGCCCAAGCCGCTGAGGGCGAAACCAAATACGGACAGCTTCAGCAGGCGCAGGCAGTGCTCGAGCAAGCCTTGCAGGCCGAGCAGGCCAAGGCGGACACGCGGCAGGCCCTCGCCGACCGCATCGCCCGTGCCCAGGCCGAACTGCCCGCGTATGATGAACTGGATGCCGCCGTCCGCACCTTGCAGCAGGCCGAGACCGAAGGGAAAAAGGCGACGCAGGCCTGTGCACAGGCCAAGCAGCAGGCCGAACAGCTGGAAGCGCAGCGGCAGGCGCTGACCCAGCAGCGGGAGCGCGTACAAGATGCGCCCGTCCGGCTGGTCGAGGCACGCGCCGCACAGGAAAAGGTAGCCACACGCCAGCAGGCGCTGGCTGGGCTGGCTCGCACCTACAACGAAACCCGCGCGCTGGTGCGCACCTATCAAAACGCGAAAAAAGCCTATCTCGAGCAGGAGCAGGAGAACGAAACCCAGCAAAGGGCTTTTCAGGAGCTCGAGCGTGCCTTTTTGCGCGGCCAGGCGGGCGTGCTGGCGGCCGGGCTGACCGAGGGGCAACCCTGCCCGGTGTGCGGTTCCACCCACCATCCCGCGCCCGCCCGGCCTTCCGGCCGGGACGTGACCGAAGTGGCACTGGACGAAGCCCGCACGCAGGCCGAGAAAGCGCGCGAACAGGCGCGCACAGCCAGCGAACAGGCAGCCGCCGCCCGGGCGGCGGCCGATGCCGGGAAAAACCGGCTGCTTGCCGATGTGCAGGCGCTGTTGGGCGCCGACATCGGCTTGGAAGGGCTCAAAGAACGGCTTTCGGGCGAGATCGAGCAGAGCAAAGCAACCAGCGCGGCGCTTTTGGAGCAAGTCAAGACGCTGACCGAACAGGCTCAAACCCATGCCGCCTGCGAAAAGAGCCTGCACGAACTGGACGAACAGGCCGCTCGGCAGCAGCAGGAACAGGCGGCCTTGGAGCGAGCGCAGGCCGAGAGTGGCGAACGCCGCGCAGCGGCGGCTGCCGCCGTGCAGGCGCTGCGGGGACGGCTGGCCTTTGCGGGCAAGCAGGAAGTCATGCAAGCCCTAAACGCCGACCGCAAACAGCTGGAAACCCTGCAAGCCGCGCTCGAACAGGCTGAGCGCGCCCGTACGGCGGGCGCGGAAGCGCTTGCGCGGCAGACCGCGGCGCTCGACACCCCTGTC
>JAUMSA010000171.1 GCA_031293105.1 Butyricicoccus sp.
ATATTATAAAGACTATAGTTGCGAGAAAGTGAGGATTCCTGATATTAAAGAACAAGCCGCCATTGCTGAAGTCCTTTCGGCTGCTGACCGGGAAATTGAACTGCTTCGGCAGGATATCGAACAGGAAAAGAAAAAGAAAAAAGCCCTGATGCAGCTGTTACTGACGGGCATTGTGAGAGTGAGAGTATGACAACTGAAAATTTGGCGGAATTCACCAGCAAAGAGCTGCTAAAGAAAGCGGTCGATAACAATGCGAACTATACCGAAAAAGTAAAAGCTGACCTGAAGGCGATTATTGAGAATAGCAAGACACCGGAGGAAATGTGCGTAGCATTTCTGACTTATTTTGGGACATATCGATGGCAGTGAAAGGATGTGAAAAAGCATGGCAACCAATCCCCCCAGTGGCGACGGACATAGAAACGGAGCAGTAAAAGGACGTTCTCAAATTCTAAACCCCAAAACCGGTCTGTACACAAAACGGAACACCGAAAACGGGCAGTTCATGGATGTTAAGACTACCGGTGGAAAGTTTAAGGGAGTCCGCAAAGAAAAGTAAATTCAGAGACAGGAAAGCGAGGCGGGATTTCCCGCCCCGCTATTCCTACTTTTACTGATAGTTCTGAAAGGAGGCAACCATGGACAAATCCCTGTACTTAGAAAAGAATATCAGCCAGCAGCCGGCCATTGATCTGCTGCGGTCCATGGGCTATACCTACATATCTTCGGAGGACTGCGAGGAGCAGAGAGGCAGTCGGTACCATGTGCTGCTGAAAGATATTCTCAGAGGCCAGCTGCGGCGGCTCAATCGTTATGCCTTTGCCGGCGCAGAGAATGAGTTTTCGGCCGCCAACATCGAACGGGCTATGGAAGATCTGGACGAGCCTTTAACTGACGGCCTGATCCGCTCCAGTGAAAAAATTTATGATGCCCTGTTGCTGGGCAAGAGCTATCCAGAGACTGTAGGTGAGGGGAAAACCCTTAGTTTCAATCTGAAGTACATTGACTGGGAGCATCCGGAGAACAATCTGTTTCATGTTACCGAAGAGTTTTCAGTGGACAGTCGGGATAAGCTTCATAATGCTCGTCCGGATATCGTGCTGTTTATTAACGGTATCCCCTTTGCCGTTATCGAGTGTAAAACGCCCCAGATCAGCGTAGAACAGGCTGTGGAGCAGAACATTCGCAACCAGCAAAAGGAGTATATCCCACAGCTCTACAAGTTTGCCCAGATTGTGATGGCGACCAATAAAAACGCTGTGAAATACGCCACCACCGGTACGCCTAAAAAATTCTGGAATGTGTGGAAGGAGCAGGACACCGCTTTTCTGGAAGAAGCACTGGCCCAGCATGTGACTGACCGGACCTCTACTGAGCAGGATCGGAATTTGATTTCTCTGTTCAGCAAAGAACGGGTCATGGAACTGATCCGATACTTTGTGCTCTTTGACGCCAATGTAAAGAAGATTTGCCGGTATCAGCAGTATTTCGCCATTCAAGAGATTATCAAGACCATTCAACAGCCGGATGAAAAGGGCAACCGCCAAAGCGGCGTCATTTGGCACACGCAGGGCAGCGGAAAAAGTTTAACCATGGTTATGCTGGCAAAATATCTTTTAATGGAACTGTCTGACTGCAACCTCAGAGTGGTGGTTGTCACGGACCGTAAGGAACTAGATCGCCAGATCGCCGCCACCTTTGCCCACACCCGTCTCAATCCGGCTAGAGCTATCAGTGGACGGAATCTGGTAGAGTTGCTGAATAGCGGCAAGGCGGATGTGGTCACTACCATCATCAATAAGTTCAATACTGCTGAGAAAATGGAGCACAAGAATTTTTCACGGGATGTGTTCCTGCTGGTGGATGAGAGCCACCGCTCCAACTATGGCCTGCTTGCCACCAAAATGAGGGCGGTGTTCCCCAATGCCTGCTATATCGGTTTTACCGGTACGCCTTTGATGAAAAAAGAGAAGAACACCATGGCTAAGTTCGGAAAGCTAATTCATAAATATACCATCCAGGACGGTGTGGATGACGGAGCCATTGTGCCGCTCATTTACGAAGGACGTTTTGTGGAACAGAATGTGGACGAGGCAAATATCGACCTCTGGTTCAAACAGACCACCAAGCGGCTTACGGAAGCGCAGCGGGATGATCTTTCCCGGAAATGGAGCAGCATTCGCCGCCTGACTTCTACCGATGCCCGTATCAAGCGGATCGCTCTGGACATCAATGAGCACTTCATTGAAGGGTACAAAGATACTGGATTTAAGGCTATGCTGGCCACCAACTACAAGCGGGATGCGATTCGGTATCTGGAGTGTTTTGAGCAGTTTGGAGATTTGAACTGTGCCGTGGTGATTTCTCCGCCTGATCTCCGGGAAAGCATAGACGATGTAGATAAAGGTGCTGACGATAAGGTCATTGCTTACTGGAATAAAATGATGAACCGCTACGGTGATGCAGATGCCTATGAAGAGGCAATGAAGAATCAGTTCTGCGCAGGGGATATCGATATTCTCATCGTGTGCAGTAAGCTGCTGACCGGCTTTGATGCCCCCATCTGCCAGGTACTCTACATCGACAAAGAGTTGAAAGAACACGGCCTGCTCCAGGCTATTGCCCGCACCAACCGTCTGCATGAAGGTAAGGATTACGGCCTGATCGTGGATTACCGTGGTCTGATTGAAAAGCTGGATACGGCTATGGATCTATACAGCGGTGCCGGGCTGGAGAATTTCGACGGCGGAGATCTGAAGGGTGTTGTGGTGGATGTCATGTCGTCTGTGGCTGGCCTGCGAGAAACCTATACTCGGTTGACAGAACTGTTTGCAAACTTGAAAAATATACACGACACCGAAGAAGTGGAAGTGTTTCTTGCTGACGATAAGAAACGGGAGAACTTTTATAATCTCCTCTGCGCTTTCGGCAAGGCGCTGAATATAGTGCTGAATGCGGAACAGACGTATGCCGCGGTTCCGAAAGATGAATTGAAGCAGTATCAAAATACTTTTATCTTTTTCTCCAAGGTACGCCGCAGCGTGAAAATCCGGTACTGCGATGCCATTGATAACCGGGAATATGAACCGTTGATGCAAAATCTTCTGGATACACACCTCTCGGTAGCTGGGCTGAAGCAGATCACCAGCCCCATTGATATTCTAAACAAGGATGACTTTGAACGGGAATTGGATGAATTGGGATCTCTTCGAGCAAAGGCGGACGCTATTACCAGTAAATTGACCCGCAGCATCAGCGAAAAGTATCAGGAGAATCCCGCCTATTACGACAGTTTCTCCAAGCGGATTAAGGATGCATTGGAGCAGTACAAGGAAAAGGTCATTTCCGAGGCCGAATATCTGGCAAAGATGCGTACCATCATGGAAGACTATCACGCCGGAAAAAGCACCGTGACCTATCCGGAATCCATCAAAAATAATGTCCATGCCCAGGCGTTTTATGGTGTTTTGTCAGCGGTATTTGATGAAGCAAAGGAAGCAGAAGTTTCTCCTGATTTTGCTGCGGAGATTGCGGAAGAGATGACAAAAATTGTGGCCAATCATAGTCAAGTGGACTGGACCAACAACAAAACAATCCACGACCGCATCTCACAGGATATTGATGACCTTTTTTATGACTATGAGAAAAAACGGGGATTAAAACTATCTTTTGACACAATCGATAAGATCATTGAAAATGTCAAAACAGTAGCGCTTCGGAGGTTTTGACAGCAATGGCGCAGGAAAGAACCGTCTTATATGAAAATAACGAGATCCAATATCTGCTGGAACAGAAGCAGGTAAAAAATCTCAATCTACGGATCCATAAGGATTGCATGGTTTACGTTTCGGCTAATCCAGATGTCCCAGTTGAAAAAGTTGACGATTTTGTAATGAGTAAAGGAGCCTATATCCGCTCAGCACAACAAAAGTTTCGTGAGATGGCACAGTATACCCCTCAACCCAAGCAATATGTCAGCGGAGAGACATTCTATCTTCTGGGCAGAGGAGTCCGCTTGGAAGTGGAAAAAAATGTGCGAGAGACAATTTCCTCAGATGGGATATATCTTCATCTTGGTGTAAGAGACACAGAAGACTTTGCGAAAAAGCAAAGGATGGTGACCCGTTACCTGGATGAGCAGTGTCGAACCATTTTCGGTGAAATTATTTTGGAGACCTACCCCATATTTCAAAAATATGGGGTACCGATGCCAGCATTACGGATTCGAAATATGGAGACCCGATGGGGATCTTGTTTGGCCAAAAAGGGAGTCATTACACTGAATAAGAGGCTATTAGAAGCCCCACGCAACTGTATCGAATATGT
>JAUMSA010000231.1 GCA_031293105.1 Butyricicoccus sp.
TGACCTGCTGGCGGAGAATGAGAAGTTGGAAGCAAGGGCAAAGGCCAGCGAAAAAGGAAAGATGAAAGATACGATGGAACGGGCAAAGCTGAAAAGCGAACTGGACAATTTACAGCGGCTGGTTGACCGTATCCCGCCGGAAGTGCTGGCGGAGCTGAAACGGCAGCAGCGAACAAGAGGGAGGTAAACGCTATGAACAGAAATTCAAGCTGCATGATGAAAAATAATCATACGGAGGACACTGGATGGTAAAAAGCGAAAGCGACATTATTGATACAATACACACCGGGCAGGTCATTACTGACGAGAACGGCACACAGTATTTTGTATGTGGGAAAAACCGTATCAAAATCTCCGAACATTTTGCCGCTGGCGGTCGTCCGATTGGCGATCTGATTGTGGATGTCGTCCGGCACACGGCGGCAAGGGCAGCTTCTTCGTGACCCATCGTTGATACACGCCCACGCTTATGATATAATTGCCATAGAGCAAAAGTATTGTAAGCGTGGGTTGTTTCTTTAGAAGGAGGATTTTTACGGTGAAACAACCTTACAATACTACGATTTACAACACGGCGCTTTATATGAGATTGAGCCGGGACGATGAACTGCAAGGAGAAAGCGGGAGTATTCAGACACAACGCATGATGCTCCGGCAATATGCCGCCGAGCATGGCCTGAATGTCATAGATGAATATATCGACGATGGATGGTCTGGAACGAACTTTGACAGGCCGGATTTTCAGAGAATGATTGATGACATTGAGGACGGGAAAATCAACTGCGTTGTTACGAAGGATTTATCCCGCTTAGGCAGAAACTACATTCTGACCGGCCAGTACACGGAAATCTACTTTCCCAGCAAAGGCGTCCGCTATATCGCTGTCAATGACAATGTGGACACCATCAACGGAGAGAATGAGCTTGCCCCATTCCTCAACATTCTGAATGAAATGCACGCCCGCCAGACCAGCAAAAAGGTAAAGGCGGCCATGCGGACACGGTTCGCAAATGGCGCACACTATGGAGCCTATGCTCCGCTTGGCTATGTCAAAGACCCAGATAAGAAAGGCCATCTTCTGATTGACCCGGAAACAAGGTGGATTATCGAAAAGATTTTTGACCTTGCCGTTCATGGCCGGGGAGCCGCCAGCATTACACGGATTTTGGTCGAAGAAAAAGTACCTACTCCCGGCTGGCTGAATTTCCAGAGATACGGCACTTTCGCAAATATCTATGCCGGAGCGCCGGAGGAAAAAGCCTATGCGTGGACGATAGCGCAGGTGAAAAGTATTCTGAAAGAGGAAACCTATATCGGACACAGCGTCCACAATAAGCAGACCAACATTTCATTCAAAAACAAGAAGAAAGTACGCAAGCCAAAAGAGGAATGGTATCGTGTGGAGAACACCCACGAAGCGATTATTTCCGAAGATGTGTTCCGTCAAGTACAGGAGCAGATTTGCAACAGGCGCAGACGGCAGAAGAACGGCACAACACAGATATTTTCCGGGCTGGTAAAATGTGCGGACTGCGGCTGGTCGCTGGCCTATGGTATGAACAGCCAGAACAAAAATCCCTATGCCCACTACCATTGTAGCAAGTACGGGCAAGGATTGCACCAGTGTTCCATGCACTATATCCGCTATGATGTGCTTTACGCCTATGTCCTTTCCCGTCTGCAATACTGGTCTGTGCTGGCACAGCAGGATGGGGACAAACTTCTGAAACGGCTACTTAACGCCAGCGACAAGGAACGCAATACTGCAAGGAAGCGGCAGACAGCCGAACTGAAAAAGGCGGAAAAGCGCAAAGCAGAAGTAGACACCCTGTTTGCAAAAATGTATGAGGACTGGTCTGCCGGACGCATTACAGAATACAATTTCAATATGCTGTCCGAAAAGTATCAGGGCGAACAGCGAGAATTGGACGTAAAAATTGAACGGCTTCACGAAGCGATGGAGACCGCCGCCCAGACAGCGGTTGACGCTGAAAAGTGGATAGGTCTGATGAAACAGTATGTCAATCCCACAGAATTGACGGCTGAACTTCTGAATACGCTGATTGAAAAAATCCTTGTCCATGAAGCGGTCAAAAGTGAGGACGGAAGCCGGGAACAGGAAGTGGAAATCTTCTACCGCTTTATCGGCAAAATCGAATGACACATCTTGAGATACCCAACAATATCTTTAACTAAGGGAAACGGGCGGCGGTTGTCCGGACGTGTCTTTGCTTCCCGATCTGTCGCGGGCGCTGGGGGTCGATTTGGAAGGCCTGCTGGCTGGTGATCTGGGTGAAAACGAACAGACAGGAGGCAATATGAAACACCTGCAATTTTTTGTATGCCCGCAATGCGGGAATATTTTGACCGCGTCGGCCGATGCCAGTTTGTCCTGCTGCGGCAAGAAGCTGACCGCGCTGACGCCGCACAAGGCCGAGGAAAAGCTGAACGTCGAACTGATCGAAAACGATTATTTCATCAGTACCGACCATCCGATGGAAAAGGACCATTATATCCGCTTTGTCGCCCTGCTGACCGGCGATGCGTTGGTGCTGCGGCGGCAGTATCCCGAGTGGGATTTGCAAACCCGCCTGCCCCGGCTTGGGCACGGCAAGCTGGTCTGGTGTTGCAGCCAGCACGGCTTGTTTTATCAGTTGGTTTGAGAAAAAACGGCTCCCAAGCTTGGGAGCCGTTTTTGCATAATTACGCAAACAGGTGGTCGATCAGGGTGTAGCCCTTTTCGACAAATACACCGGTCTGCTGCGCCGATGCCTCGTTGTAGAGTGCGCCGGTGCCCAGTTTTGCCGTGCTGTCATACAGCAGATAAGGGACCGGGTCGCCGGTGTGCGTACGCAGGCGGATGGGCGTCGGATGGTCGGGCAGGATGAGCAGGCGGAAGTCCTCGCCCGAGGCGGCCAGCGCATCGTACAGCGGGCGGATGACCCGGCCGTCCAGATACTCGATGGACTTGACCTTGTTCTCTACGCTGCCTTGGTGGCCCATTTCGTCGGGCGCTTCAACGTGGATGTAGGCAAAGTCATTGCCGTCCTGCAAAAGCGCCTGGACAGCCGCGGCCGCCTTGCCTTCGTAGTTGGTGTTCAGGCCGCCGGTTGCGCCTTCGACCTCCAGCACCTGCATACCAGCGCCGACGGCGATGCCCTTGAGCAGGTCAACCGCCGAAATCATCGCGCCGCGCTTGCCGGTCTTTTCGGTGAACGACGACAGGGCCGGCTTGGTGCCTGCGCCCCAGAACCAGAGCGAATTGGCCTTATTTTTGCCTTCCTTGGCGCGTGCCACGTTGAGCGGGTGGTTGTCCAGAATGTCAAAACTCTGCTCCATCATGGCGCGCAGCTTGGGGTCTTCGGGCAGGTAGTCCCCGATCACCTTGCCTAGGATGTCATGCGGGGGCGTGATGTCCTGCACGACGCCGCCCGCCCAGATCAGGCAATGGCGGTAGCTGGTGCCGACATAGAACTGATAGGTTTCATTTTCAAACACCGGGCGCACGGCTTCGATGAGCTGGGCCGCGTCTGCGGTCGAAATTTCATCGGCGCTGTGGTCAAGAATGGTGCGCTCGGCATAGGGGATGCCCGGTTCGTCGGACAGGGTGACCGTGTTGCAACGCAGGGCAATGTCGGTGGCCTGCATGGGCACGCCGATGCTCAGCGCTTCGAGCGGCGAGCGGCCCGAATAATATTTCTCTGGGTCATAGCCCAGCACGGCCAGGTTGGCCGTATCGCTGCCCGGTTTCATGCCGGTCGGGATGGTCTTGGCCAGGCCAACTTCGCCGGTCTGTGCCAGCTGGTCCATCATCGGGGTCTGGGCAAAGGCCAGCGGCGTCTTGCCGCCCAGCGCTTCGATCGGTTCGTCGGCCATGCCGTCACCCAACACAATTACGTATTTCATAGGCGAATTCTCCTTTGCGCTTTTTTACATTTCGCGTACTATTATGGCGCAGAAATCGAGTTTTGTCCAGTGTTTCACGGCGTTTGTACCGAAATGGCCGTGCGCTGGGGACAGGATAACAAGGTGTCTTTGTGAGAAGGACAGTTGCCCGCCGGAAAACAGGCTGTGGCCGAAGACAACAAAAAAAGAGCTGTCGCGAAAGTGAAGTGATCCCCAAAAGTTAGACAATATTTGAAAGCAAAAATTGTTTAAGCAACCGAAAGGGCTTGTTGTCTGTGAATTGCAGGCGGCAAGCCCTTCAGCTTTGCCTTGATGCGGTGGTTGTTGTAGTAGTCCAGATA
>JAUMSA010000346.1 GCA_031293105.1 Butyricicoccus sp.
GTACACGCGCGACCTTGTCGAACGCTTCCCCAGCCGCGTCATCCCGTGTGCCACCCAAGATTTCAAACGAAGTATAATCCTGCACCAACACCAACAGACTATGCCCACCGGAAGCAACCAAAGTTAAAAAGGGCGGCTTTAATTCTGGAAACACCAGATAGTTCGCTGCAATATGCCCCCGAATATGGTGCACCGGGATAAACGGCTTCTTTAAAGAATACGCTAGGGACTTCCCGAAATTGGCTCCCACCAGCAAGGCTCCGATCAGTCCAGGCGCACAGGTCGCTGCAACCGCATCGACATCCCAAGCTTCCAGTTTGGCTTCGTGCACCGCCAAATCGGTCACACGTACCACGGCCTCCATATGCCGACGGGAAGCAATCTCCGGAACCACGCCGCCGTAGAGCGCGTGGGTTTCCACCTGGCTGTCAATGATATTGGATAGAATATGCCGTCCGTCTTCAATGACCGCAGCGGCGGTTTCATCACAAGAGGACTCAATCGCTAAAATTTTCATTTCGAATCATCAATTCCTTTTGTTGGGCACCCGGTTTTTAACGCATAGTGCCATCTGATATTTCTTTTTCCATACATGTGACGTGTGGGTCGCCCACAAAATCTCCATAATTGGGGCAAATCCGATAGCCTGCATGCTCATAAGCAGCAATCGCATCCGCCATATCCGACCCTGTTTCGAGTACCGCACGATGGCAGCCAGAGGCCGCGGCATGCTGTTCGATTGCCTCCATTACTTGACGTGCTTTCCCCTGCCCCCGGTATGTGGGCCTCACATACATGCGCTTGATTTCTGCCGTGACCGCATCCATCGCTTTCCAGCAACAGCATGCGACCGGTGCATCCTGCACATAAGCCACCGCAGCACCAGCCATTTTCGTCAAGTCATGATATTTTTGATATTTCCGTGTGGCCTCTCCATAACGCTCAAAAAAGAATTGGTCCAGTTCGTCGGTTAGCATTTGCAAATCCGGATGGTCCACCTCTACAAATTTTATATCCTTCATGTTCGATTCTCCCAACACCATGTCAATCGGCAGGTCCCTTATCCAGAAAGTATGTCATCAGCATCGCGTCCTCTTTGGGGTCATGATAGAATGCTTTCCGTGTGCCAACCGAAATATATCCAGCTTTTTCATACAGAGCAATCGCCGCCGCATTGGAGATTCGTACTTCCAGGGTAATAAAAGACAGGCCCTGCTTCTGCGCTCTTTTTTGCAGCTCCCGCAACAGACGGCGGGCGATGCCATGCCGTCGGACATCCGGACGAACGGCCACATTGGTGATATAACCTTCATCCAACACCGTTTTGCAGCCCACATATCCCAGAGGGTCTGGCCCTTCTGCCACCAGAAAAAGGCTGTTCTCCTGCTCCAATTCGGCCGCCAGCGCACTTTCACTCCAGGGCGATTGAAAGCATTGCTTCTCAATCATCGCCAAGGCCGGAATGTGCTCTGCCTGCATTTTCGTGATTTTGATTTTCATGATAACCTCTCAATGATTGCCGCTACCCCCGTGCGAATCTGGGCCGCGCAGCGGCGGTATGTATCCAAATCCCCGCCAAAGGGATCGGAAATATCCTGCGGAAATAAAGTGAATAATTTACTTTCCGCGTCCGGAAATTCAGCCAAGACACGGTCATAATGCGCACCGGTCATGCAAACCAGATACTTTGCATCTGTAACAATTTGACTGGTCAGCACACGCGAGCGATGGCCGGATAAATCCGCCCCCAGCTCGGCCGCCGCCGTGCAAGCATTCTCGGATGCGGGTAGGCCATCCACCGTAAAGATACCAGCCGAGGCCGCTTGCAGTCCGGTTTTTTGCTCACCGTCCAACGCCCGAAAAATCCCTTCTGCCATTGGACTACGACACGTGTTTCCTGTACATAAAAATACGATTTGGTCCATGATCTATCCTCCTTACAAGGTTATCACCTTGTCACCGTTATTAAATCCAGATATATGTGTAAAGGTTGCTGCCAGCAACCTTTACACATGTGCTTTTAGCCTTTTGCAGTATACCAATCATGTCCTGCATGCGCTTCTGCAACAAGTGGTGCATCCATTTTGATAGCGCTTTCCATTTCTTCGGTCAGCAACTTGGTGACCGCTTCCTGCTCTTCTAGCGGAGCTTCCAAAATCAATTCGTCATGCACTTGCAGTATCAATTTGCTCTTGTAGCCCTCTTGCCGCAGGCGACGCCAGACATGCAGCATCGCGATTTTGATAATATCAGCTGCCGTGCCTTGAATCGGTGTGTTCATTGCGACGCGTTCGCCAAAGGAGCGGATTGCAAAACTCTTGCTGGAAAGTTCGGGCAGATAGCGGCGACGTCCAAATGACGTTTCAACATATCCATGCTCCTTGGCAAACGCTTTGCTTTCCTGCATATACCGGTCCACACCAGGGTAGGTCGCCAGATAACTTTGGATAAACTCGCGCGCCTGTTTTCGGGTCACTCCGATATCACCAGCCAGGGCAAAATCAGAAATACCGTACACGATACCAAAATTGACCGCTTTGCAGCTGGAACGCATTTGACTGGTAACCTCTTCAGGCGGCACACCATAAACCTTCGAAGCGGTCGCAGCGTGAATATCCTGCCCATGCCGGAAGGCATCCAACATCGCTTCGTCTTGTGCAATATGGGCCAGCACCCGCAGCTCAATCTGCGAATAGTCGGCATCAATCAGAACATGCTGATCATCCTCGGCAATAAACATACGCCGCAGCTCCCGTCCCAGATCAGTCCGTACGGGGATATTTTGTAAATTAGGGTCAGTCGAGGACAGGCGTCCTGTGGCGGTCACAGTCTGCTGGAAATGCGAGTGGATGCGTCCATCCTTTGGGTCGATCACCTTTAACAAACCGTCGACGTAGGTGCTCTTAAGTTTGGTGAGTTGCCGGTATTCAAGTACTTCCCCGACAATAGGATGATACCCAGCAATAGCTTCCAATACTTCGGCGCTGGTCGAATAACCGCTTTTGGTTTTTTTCTGCACCGGAAGGCCCAGTCGCTCAAACAAGATTTCCCCCAATTGTTTGGGCGAGTTGATGTTAAAGGTTTCGCCGGCGTCAGCATAGATGCGTTCGGTCAGCGACTGAATGCGCGCATCTAATTGCTCTCCAAACTCTTGCAGCAGTTTGGGATCTGCCTTACAGCCAATGTGCTGCATATCCGCCAGTACGGTCATGAGCGGCAATTCCAAATCAAAATACAGCTTCTTGAGTTCGGGTTGCTCCTCCAATCGCTTGGCAATTTCATCATGCACCAATTTCACCGCTTCGGTCCATCGAGCCAACAGGCGAACCGCCTCTTCTCGGTTCCCCAGCGGAGAAAAGGCACCTTCCGTTTCAAAGGAAGCGTCCGGCAATTCCAAATTCAAATAGGACAGGGTGACACGCTGCAAATCGTAGGCACCTTCTGCCGGATTGAGCAGATACGCCCCCAAACAAGTATCGAACACGACGCCTTCCGGCCAAATGCCGCGCGTCATGAGCTGCACATAACTCTCCTTGATGTCATGTGCCACCAGCTGCACTGCGCCGGAAAAGAGGCGGCGCAGCAATTCAAACCATTCATCAGCTGAAAAGTCGCCTTCCACATAAACAAACGCCTGATTTCCCTGCAACAAGCAAAAGGCATCCTGCTGGATGGTCATGTATAGGTAGACCTCCCCTTCACAGGCCTTGATCTGTGCCAAACCAGCATCAAACTGGTCGATTACCTGAATCGTCAGTGTGCTTTCCGGCGCTTCCGGCACATCATCTGTCGTTAGTCCGAGCCGCTTGATGAAACTCTTAAATTCCAATCGGGTCAGCAAATCATACAGGCCCTCTTCATCAATGAATTCCTCCGGCAGCGCGGTCGGATCGATGGGAAGCGGTGCATTGCGGTCAATGGTTGCAAGCCAAAAGCTATCCCGCGCGCTTTGTTCTCCCGCTTCCAGCTTATCATGCACACCTTTTTTGATATCCGGGCTGTTCAAATTTTCATAAATGGCATCCAACGACCCAAAGCGCAGCAGCAAATTCATGGCCGTTTTTTGCCCGATGCCCGGTACACCGCTGATATTATCCGAAGAGTCGCCCATTAGTGCTTTCAAATCAATCAAGCGCATGGGCGCAAACCCGTATTCCTCCTGAAAAAGCGCTTCATTATATCGGGTCGTGGTCGTCTGTCCCATCTTAGTAGTTACCAAGCGAACGGTTGTCCCACCGCCAACCAGCTGCAAGCTGTCCCGGTCACCGGTCACAATGACACATTCGTCGCCATGCTCGTTCAGCACACGGCTGATGGTGCCGATCAGATCGTCCGCTTCGTAGCCTGCCTGTTCGCAGCAAGTCACCCCCAGCTTGTCCAGCACCTCCTTCATCACCGGCAGCTGAACAGCCAGTTCATCCGGCATTCCCTTCCGGGTCGCCTTGTAGCTTTCGAATTTCTTATGGCGAAAGGTCTTTTCCCGCACATCAAAACAGACGATGGTTCGGTCGGGCGACTCCTCATCCTGTAATTTAAAAAAGGTGGACAAAAATCCATAAATCGCATTGGTATACAAGCCTTCGTGGTTGGTAAGCAGCCGCACGCCATAAAACGCGCGGTTTAAAATACTGTTG
>JAUMSA010000005.1 GCA_031293105.1 Butyricicoccus sp.
GTTTGGTCATCATCGGGCAGGAGCACGGGGATGTGGAGCCGACCACCGTGGAAGCCTGCTTGGTCCAGGCAGCGGACGCCATTTCGGCGGCCCGCCCGGGTGCACGGCGTGAAAATCTGGAAAACTATATCAAACGTCTGGAAAAACTCGAAGAGATCGCCAACACAACGCCTGGTGTCGAGCGTTCGTACGCCATCCAGGCCGGCCGGGAACTGTGCATCATCGTCAAGCCCGAAGAGGTTTCGGATGACAGCATGACCCTGCTTGCCCGCGATATTGCAAAGCATATCGAGGACGAGCTGGATTACCCCGGTCAGATCAAAATCAATATGGTTCGCGAGACCCGCGCCATCGACTACGCAAAGTAATAGACAACACCACACACAAACGGGCAAGGCCAGTTGGCTTTGCCCGTGTTTTATGCAAGAAAAGCCGCCCGGCATTATGCCTGGGCGGCTTTTGGTTTATCCGTCTTTTTTCATCATGCCCAATCGGCCGGCCTGCCGGCAGGTGAATAAAATGATCTGCCGTTCGCTCGAGAGCGATTGCAGCAGCCGCAGGCCGCGCTCCATGCGCTTGTTATCCCATGTGAGGAAGGGATCATCGAGCAGCAGCGGGATGCTTTCCCGTCCGGTGAGCACTTGGCAAACGGCCAGTCGCAGCGCAAAGTAAAGCTGATCCCGGGTGCCCGAGGACAGCCGCAGCGCATCGAGCAGCGTGCCGTCCTCCCCGGCGCAGCGAGCGCGCAGCGAGGAATCCAATTTGACTTCCTTATAATTATCGTTGGTCAGGTACGCCAAATACTGCTGTGCCAGTTCGGTGATCTGGGGTGAAATACGGGCGCTCAGCGCCGCATTTTGCGATTTGATGGTATCCTCAGCCAGCTTGAGCGCGTCCAGCTGCATCTGTATCCGCTCAAGGGCTGCCTTGGCGCTCACGCGCGCGGCATTCCATTCGGCGGCGCTGCCGAGCACCTGTGCCTGCCCCTGCAAACGGGAAAGCGTCTGCTGGGCTGCTTCTGCCGCGTGGCGGGCCTGGGAGGCTTGGGTACGCAGTTGATCGACTTCACTCTTTTGGGCGGCATCTCCCGCTGCAACATGGTGATGCGTCCGCTTGATCTCCATCAAAATATCCTGCAATTTGCTCTGTTCCCGGCGGAGGGCCTGCCAATCATCGCGCGCCGCGCGAATCCATTCCCCGGCCTGCTCGATGGTCTTGGCCTGCGGCCACAGCTTTTGGGCGGCACGCAAGGCGGTGTCATACTCCTCCTGCAAGACCGAAGCGGCCATGTGTTGGTCGCCGACCGTCTGGTTGTGCTCCATGGCGATTTTCTGTTTGGATTCGTCGTAATCCTCATCCACATCCTCCAGACGCGGTACGCTGCCCAAGAAGGAGATGAGCAGCGACGCGGCCGCCATGACCGACAACACATAGGGCATCACCTTGGTCAAGGGACCCCAGTTGATATCCGCTAAGACGGTTGCAGCCGCGGCAGCGGCCAAAAAGAACGCCAGAATGAGTGCTGGCCACCGCACCCGGGGCCGGGTGATTCGATTGCGTTTGACCTCTTCTTTGCTCTTGCGCTCATCAACCTGGCGCAAGGCGTTTTTAAAGTTGGAATCCACAAGCGGCATGCCCTGCCGCTTGTCACGCTCCAGCCGGACGGCGCCTTCGTATCCATACAACGCTTCTTCGGCTTCGCGCAGCAGCGCTTCGTCCGGCAGACCATCCTTTAAATTCCGGATACGTTTTTCACTGTCTTTTTTCAGGATTTGCAGACGGCTTTCCTCGCCGACCATCTGCCCCGCGTAGGATAAATAGGCCTTTTCATATTTTTGATGCAGCTGCTCGGCCTGTGCCTGCAAGCGTTTGGTCTTTTCCTCCTGCTCGGCAATCTCTTTTTCCAAGGCAGCGATTTCCGCCAGCCGCTTGTCCGCAGCCCGCCAATCGGCTTCCAGCCGCGGCTGTTCGCCATGCCCGTTGCCCGAGTTGAGATCCAACCGCCAACGGGCCAGGGTCTTCAGGGCCGTACTGTACCGGGCATTGGTGTCGCCCGACTGCGCCATACTTAAAATCAGTTCGTTGAGTTCGCTCGACGGGCGGGTCATATCCAGCCCATCGATCATAGCACTGGACAAAAAGGCGTCCTCGCCCATGCCGAGCAGCACCTGTCCGCAGTTGCGCGCGGTCAGCAAGGTGCACAGCTCCCCAGTATCCTCGTAAAAAGCCTGGAACCCCTGCATCAGGCCACCGCGGTTGCTCTCCCGCACAATGGTCACCGGACGGCCGGTGAATTCCACCGTCATCCGCCCGCTCATGGGCTTGCCATCCTGTGGATAATAGCGGGTCTTATCCGACAGTGCATTGGCCGTATCCCGCCGGGCGGTGTTGAGGCCATAGAGCATCACACGGATGAACGCACACAGCGTGGTCTTGCCCCAGCCATTGGGCAGCACGCGGCAGCATAACCGGTCGGTAAAGTCGATTTTTTGACCGTTCAAATTTCCAAAATGCCCCTGTATCGATAAAATCTTCATGGAATTTTCTCCGAGATTCTGAATTTTTATAAAGGAACCGCATCTGCGGCTTTATATTAAAGTATAGCACACTTCTTCCCCGCTTCGCAATGCCACCGGACGTGAAATCCGCACTTTTCCCCTTAAAAAGCCGCCCCAGCAGCCAAAATGGCTTGCGGGGCGGCCCGGTTTATGGATTCGTCTTTAGTTTGGTCACTGGATGCCGCCTTCCATTTCTGACGGCGGGATATAGCGGTCAGGCTCCACGGTGATGCCCTGCGCAGCCAGCGCACTGGCCGCCGCGCGCGCCGCAGCCGGTGTATCGAACTGAATCGCCCACAGGCCTTCACCATCAAAAATCGCTGCGCTGGCACCCAGACGGTCGGTATCCAGTTCTTCCGCGACCACGAGCAGCCGCGCGGTCTGGTATGGCGCCGTAATCGTGACCGCGGCGCGGGAAGGCTCCCAGGTAACCGTCAGGCCCAGCGCTTCGGCGACCGCACGCACGGGCAGATACTGCGCTTCCCCCTTCTGATAAGCTGGGGCATCGAGTGCGTACTCCTGGCCGTTCACGGTTAGGAAATCGCTCCCTTCCGTGCAGCGAATCTCCTCCCCGTATTGGCCGGTGATGACCGTGGTGCGTCCGTTATCCACACTGGAAACCACCGCGCCAGCCGCCCGCGCGACCGCTTCGACCGGCAGCATAGTACGCTCGTTCCGAAGCTCCACCGTGCCATGGAGCGGCTGCGGCTGCTCATCAATCACCAGGGTATCCGAACCCACGGTTAACACCATGCTGCCAAAATAATAGGTATCATCCCGGCTGGCGGCCAACTCGGCCAGTTCTTTGTAAAAATCCTCCTGCACGGCGGCCTGTGCCGGGCAAAGCAGCATTGCACCCACCGCAAGCAGCGCAAACAATTTTTTATTGATACGCTTTTCCATCCTGCGCCGTCCTTTCTTTCAACGGGAGAATTCTCAATACCACGCGAAATGCAGCGATGTGTATGGATCTACATCTTCCAAGGGCACGTCATCCAGCCATCCGTTCTCCCAAACACCACTGTACGTTTTGCCGTTGGCCATCGTGACTGTCCCCTGACCGTCGTATTTCTGATTCTTCATATATCCTTTATAGCTGATGCGTTTTTCGGAGTCTTTGGCTGTGTATAGGATGGTTACATAATACCGAGAGGCTGTATTTATAGAAAAATCTCTCTCTACAATCGAAACGCTGGTATACTGCACCCCATCGCCACCGCCTTGCGTATTATTATCCCACGAACCTTCGTAATAAATCTTATTTTCGCGATAATATGCGCCAAATCCATCCCGCAGGCCGTTGACAAAGCTGCCGACATACCAGCAGCCCGTATTGCCGTATCGGTCGTCATAGACAAACAGGCCCTGTCCATTCGGCTGTCCGTTTTTCCATTCGCCGGTATAGGTGCCCGCATAAGGCCCTACATTGCACCGCACACTGGTCACCCATTCGGTGCCTGCGGTCGCCGGGGAGGGGCGCACGGGCACATACGGCTGGACGATCTGGTCGGGATCCTTATAATCCGAGGACGGAGGCGTTACCGGCGTGGTCGGCTCGGGTTCCGGTTCGGGTTCCGGTTCCGGCGCAGGCTCTGGTTCCGGCTCGGCCGGCGCCGTAGATGCCTTGGACAGGTCGAGGAAGCCGCAGCCCATGTATTCGTTTCTCCAAGTGCCGTACGTCGTTGCCGCGCGGATGCTGGTTTCGAGCTGTGCCGGGGTCTGCGATTGGCCCGAGGCCAAATCCAGCAGCGCAGCCGCTGCCGAAACATGCGGCGTTGCCATCGAGGTACCGCTCATGGTTTGGTACTTGCCGCCCGGTACGCTGGCTTTGATGCTCACGCCCGGCGCCATCAGGTCTACACTGGTGCCATAGTTGGTAAAGTAGGCCTGGTCATGCTCGGAATCGCCCGCAGAAACGACCACCACGCCCGCTGTGGTCATGTGGGCCGGGCATGTCTGCGCGGTGTTCATGCTTTCATTGCCAGCCGCGGCTACCACCAAGGCGCCTTTTCCGATGGCATATTCAATAGCCGAATCCTTGACAGCGCTATGTCCGCCGCCCAACGACAGGTTAATCACATCCGCGCCCTGTTCTGCGGCATACTTGATGCCCGCGGTCACGGCCGACGTATAACCCGAGCCCTGCGCATTCAGCACCCGTACTGGCAAAATCTCAACCGGTGCACTTCCAACACAGTCGATGATCGTGCCTGCGACATGGGTGCCATGGCCATTTTGGTCGTCCGGGTCGTTGTCGCCATCGACGAAGTCACGGCCACCCCGCACACGACCGGACAAGAAGGGGTGCCCATCGTCCACGCCCGAATCGACAACCGCGACCACGCTGCTGCCCGAAAAACGGGTTCCTTGGACAAAATCATCAAAATGGCAGTCGGCTACGCCCCAGGAATAGCTGGAACTTGCTGCATAAACGCTGCTCTGGGCTTCAGTGCGTTCGGCCGTGATGCCGTCGTCCGGCGGGATGTACAAATCAGGCTCAGCTTCCACACCCCGCATGCGTAGCGTTTCCTGTGCCTCCTGCGCGGCAGCTGGGGATGAAAACTGCAGTACCCACAGTCCGGCGCCGTCGTAAATCGCCGAATCGGCATCCAGATCACTGGTATCCAGGCTGTTTGCCATCACCAGCAGGCGTGCGCTTTGATAGGGTGCAGTGAGCTTGACCGTAGAGGTCGATTGATCCCAATCCACTTCCATATCCAGCGCTTCGGCGACCGCGCGCACCGGCAGATACGCTCGCCCATTCTTGGTATACGCAGCCGTGTCCTGCGCCGACTCCATACCGTTGACCGAGATGGCTTTGTCCCCGATCACGCAGCGGATTTCGTCCCCGGCCGTGCTGGTGATGACGGCGGTCTGCGTATCGTCCTCATAGTCCACTTCCGCGCCCGCTGCTTCGGCGACCGCGCGGATGGGCAGCATGGTACGGCCGTCCTTCAGATCAGGGGCCACATCCATCTGCTGCGATTCCCCATCCACCGTCAGCACATTGGAGCCAATGGTCAGCTCCATCTTGTCAAAATACGACGAGTCATCCTGGCTTTCAATCATCCCGGCCAGTTCCTTATAAAAGTCCTCTTCGGTTGTTTGCGCTGCCGCCGCATGGGGTCCCCAGACGGGCAAGACCACCGCCCCGGCCAAAAGCAAGGCAAATCCCTGTCTCATTTCCTTCTGCATGTAAACACTCCCTTTCCGGCTCAAATTTACTAAAATTCGCAGTTTCCGTGCCATGCCAATCCCCCACGGAAACATACCTTATATTGTATAAAGCATACCATAACGCCCTCTTTTTTTCAATATATCCACCCGTACAAAGGCCATATATAAAATTTTCTTGGCGCGAACTTTATTTTGCTGTTGATTTCTGCGAACTAAATTGCTACAATAATAACACGGTTCTTGAAAAGGGATAGTAGAATTTTGAAAGGAATGTTTTGGTACTTATGAAAGCAAAGAGACTCTTCAGCCTGCTTTTGGCGGGCGTTATGACATCCACCCTGCTGGCAGGCTGCGGCGGCAACAACCAGTCGGCGGCCGGCTCGTCCGCCTCCTCCGGCGCTGCCTCGTCGGCTGCGGACAGCGAACTGGCACAGGTTGAAGCGGCTGGCAAGCTGAAAATCGGTTACACCGTTTATGACCCCATGAACTACACCGACCCGGAAACCGGCGAATTCACCGGTTTTGATACCGAATTTGCCAAGGCTGTGCGCGAAAAGCTAGGCGTGGAGCCGGATTTCATCGAAATCGTTTGGGATACCAAGCAGATCGAGCTGGAAGGCGGCAACATTGACTGCATCTGGAACGGCATGACCATCACCGATGACCTCAAGCAGACCATGTCGATCTCCGACCCCTACGTGCAGAACACCCAGGTCGTTGTCACCAAGACCGAAAACAAGGACACCTACTCGGATTACTCCAAGCTGATCGGCAAGACGGTTGCCCTGGAAGCTGGCTCGGCTGCCCAGAGCGTTGCCGAAGAGGATGAAAACCTCAGCCAGGCCAATCTGGTTACGGTCAGCAAGCAGACCGATGCCCTGCTCGAAGTCAAGTCGGGCACCGCGGATGCCGCGATCTTTGACAAGACCATGGCAGAGAACATGATCGGTGAAGGTACCGACTTTGCCGACCTGACCATCTGCGGCGTGTTCCATGAGGAGCAGTACGGCATTGGTTTCCGCAAGGGCAGCGATCTGTGCGACAAGGTCAATGAAATCATGGCCGAGCTCAAGGCAGACGGCACCCTGCAATCCCTTGCCGACAAGTACGGCCTGACGCTGGCAGAATAACCAATTTTTCTGAAAATTTTTGATCAAACGGGACAGCGTTATCGCTGCCCCGCTTGGTTTTGTTTGGAGGCATCACAAACATTATGAATCCGTCGGTCATTTTTTCCGAGCTGCTGAAGTCCTTTGGCATCAATACCACGATCTTTTTCGTCACGCTGCTGATTGCTCTGCCTCTCGGCCTGATCGTGGCATTCGGCGCGATGAGCCGGTTCCGGCCGCTTGCGTATCTCGTCAAGGTCTTTGTCTGGGTCATCCGCGGCACGCCGCTCATGCTGCAAATCATCTTCATCTATTACGGTCCGGGCCTGCTACACTGGGGCCAGCCCTGGACCCCCATGGGGGCAGACGGCCGCGTTGTCGCGACCTGTGTGGCGTTTGCCATCAACTACGCCTGCTACTTTTCCGAAATCTTCCGCGGCGGCATCCAGTCCATCCCGCGCGGCCAGTATGAGGCCGGCCAGGTGCTCGGCATGACCCGCAGCCAGATCTTTTTCCGGGTCACGCTCTTGCAGGTCATCAAGCGGGTTATCCCGCCCATGGGTAACGAATTTATGACGCTCATCAAGGATACCGCGTTGGCCAACATCATCGCGACCAAGGAAATCATCATGATGAGCAAGGAGTTCATCAATCGCGGCCTGATTTGGCCGCTGTTCTCGACCGCCATCTTCTTCCTGGTCTTCTGCGGCATCCTGACCCTGCTGTTCGGCTGGCTGGAAAAGAAAATGGATTATTTCCGTGTGTAAGGAGGAGCCGCAATGCCGATTTTAGAAGTCAAAAATATCAACAAGAGCTTTGGCTCCACCAAGGTACTCAATGACATCAGTTTTTCGCTCGAACGTGGCCAGGCACTGGCCATCATCGGTTCGAGCGGTTCGGGCAAGACCACCCTGCTGCGCTGTCTGAACTTCCTGGAGACCCCCGACCGCGGGCAAATTGTCGTCGATGGCGAGACCCTATTCGATGCGGCCAATCGCGCGTCGCAGACAGACGAAGAAATCCGCCGCAAGCGCCTGCATTTCGGCATGGTGTTCCAGTCGTTCAATCTGTTCCCGCAGTATACGGCGCTGGAAAACGTCATGCTTGCCAATCTGCTGCTCGCCAAAAAGCAGCCTGATTACAAGAAGAACAAGCGCGCCATTCAGGAAAAAATTGAGCACGAGGCCATGGACCTGCTCGAGCAGATGAGCCTGGAAGGCCGGATGAACCACTATCCCCACCAGCTTTCGGGCGGCCAGCAGCAGCGCGTGGCCATCGCGCGAGCGCTGGCGATGAAGCCGGATATCCTGTGCTTTGACGAGCCGACCTCGGCGCTCGACCCGGAGCTGACCGGCGAGGTGCTCAAGGTCATCCGCACCTTGGCCGAAAGGCATACCACCATGGTCATCGTCACACACGAAATGTCGTTCGCGCACGACGTGGCCGACCAGATCGTATTTATGGATGGTGGTGTCATTGTGGAGCAAGGTACCCCAGAACAGGTCTTTGAACATACCCAAAATGAGCGGACGCGCACATTCTTGAGTAGATTTTCGCAAAATTCCTAGTTTCGCACGCGGAACCAAAAAATAATTGGCCAAAACCGCTAATTTCAGTTTACAAATTCACAGGTTTACGGTAGAATAGGGGCATGTACAGAGTGTTGTTACATGCCCTTTCTTTTTTTGCCGAATATTTTCTGGCGCGTTTTTGTTATTTTGTGTTGAAGTCTTGGCATGTTTTTGCTACAATAGAGTTAGCGTTTCGGGAACCTGTTTTTCCGGCCGCTCGACAACCGTGTTAAAACGCCCGGCCAGGGCCTTTTATACAACAAAATTTTTTCAAATTGGAGATGTTTATTATGGCTATGGATTCTTTTAGCGCGTCCCTGATGAAGGACAAGAGAGAAATCATTATCGCCCCCACCATCTACAAGTTCGCAAACTTCGGCGAATTTGCACAGGAGTTCTCTCTGGGCGAGCGTGACGTCGTTCTGACCAACGAATTCATCTACAAGCCCTTCATGGAGCAGTACAACCTGGCTTGCAACTATGTATTCCAGGAGAAGTTCGGCGCTGGCGAACCGTCCGAAGCGATGATCGAGACCATGTATAAGGCCATCCCGTATGATTCTTATGACCGCGTTATCGCCATCGGCGGCGGCGCGATCATGGACCTTTGCAAGCTGCTCGGCTGCAAGCGTCCGACCTCGGTTCATGAGCTGTACTTCAAGCGCGAACCCGTTGTACATGAAAAGGAAGTTATCGCCATCCCGACCACCTGCGGCACCGGTTCCGAATGCACCAACATCTCGGTTGCCATCGTTAAGGACGAGAAGGACGGCAAGCTGACCGGCGGCGAGACCAAGCTCGGCCTGGTTTCCGACGACATCATCCCGAACAAGGTATGCCTGGTTCCGGACCTGCTCAAGACCCTGCCGTACAAGCCGTTCGCTTCCTCTGCAATCGACGCTCTGATCCATGCCACCGAGTCCTTCCTGTCCCCGCATCGTAAGACCACGACCTCTGAGATGTACTCGGTCAAGGCCATGGAGATGATTCTGGAAGGCTTCCGCCGCATCGCGCTGGAAGGCCCGGACGCTCGTCTGGATTACCTCGGCGAGTACGTAACCGCTTCTCTGTTTGCCGGCATCGCATTCCTGAAGGCTGGCTGCGCAACCGTACACGGCATGAGCTTCCCGCTCGGCGGCACCTACCATGTACCGCATGGTGAATCCAACTACGCTCTGTTCAGCAAGATCCTCGAGATCTACAACGAGTATCAGCCGGAAGGCGAACTGGGCAAGTTCAAGGAAATCGTTGCTCGCTGCCTGGGCTGCTCCAAGGACGACGCTCTGCGCACCCTGAACGTAACCCTCGAGAAGGTTCTGCCGCTCAAGCCGCTGCATGAGTACGGCTTCAAGGAAGAGGACATCAAGGGCTTCCCGGTATCCGTTATGGAGAACCAGCAGCGCCTGATCACCAACTCCTACTGCCCGATGACCCTCGAGCTGATGGAGCGCATCTACCGCGAGTGCTATTAATTTTTCATCCCTGTGACGTGAGCCGAGGGGGCGGACGATTTCCGTCTGCCCCCTCTTTATCCCCCGCAGGATCAAGGATATTTTAAGAGGGAGAAACGAGAAACGCCCCTCAACCGCCCTTTTTGCGGATATGAGCGTGCGAACTTCAGGAGTTTTCTTCTTGCAAACGATCGGACCGGCGGCATACGCCTGATCCTTGCGTGCGGCGCCGCACAGCCGCGCCGGCCGTCCTTCCTGTATGATCGTCTGTAAATCAAAATCTTGGAGGTACATGAAACCATGATGACCAAAGACCAATATATTGAGAGCCTTCGCAAACTCCACCTGAACCTGTGGATGTTCGGCAAAAAGATCGAAAATCCGGTGGATGACCCGATCATCCGTCCGTCGCTCAATTCCTTTGCCGCAACCTACGAGCTCGCGGAGGACCCGCAGTATGAAGACCTGATGACGGCTACCAGCCACATCACGGGCAAGAAGATCAACCGCTTCACCCACATGCACCAGTCGACCGATGACCTCATCAAGAAGGTCAAGATGCAGCGTCTGCTGGGCCAGAAGACGGCTGCTTGCTTTCAGCGCTGCGTCGGTATGGACGCAATGAACGCCGTATTCTCCTCGACCTATGAGATCGACGAGGCTTGCGGCACCAAGTACCACGAAAACTTCCTCAAGTTCCTCACCCGTGTGCAGGACGAAGACCTGGCAGTTGACGGCGCCATGACCGACGTTAAGGGCGACCGTTCGCTGGCTCCGTCCAAGCAGGCCGACCCGGACCTGTTCCTGCATGTTGTGGAACGCACCGCAGACGGCGTATACGTCACCGGCGCCAAGGCACACCAGACCGGCTTTGTCAACAGCCACGAAGTTCTGGTTATGCCGACCATCTCCATGCGTGAAGGCGACGAAGATTACGCGATTTCCTTCGCGGTTCCGACCGATTCCGAAGGCATCACCCTGATCTATGGCCGTCAGTCGTGCGACACCCGTAAGCTCGAAGAGTACAACGACATCGACGTTGGCAACAAGGTGTACGGCGGCCACGAAGTTCTGGTTGTATTCGACCGCGTATTCGTTCCGAATGACCGTATCTTCCTCAACGGCGAAGTTAAGTTTGCCGGCATGATCGTCGAGCGTTTCGCAGGCTACCATCGTCAGTCTTACGGCGGCTGCAAGGTCGGCGTAGGCGATGTACTGATCGGCGCCACCGCCCTGGCCGTGGAAATGGCTGGCGCTGCCAAGGCATCGCATGTCAAGGACAAGCTGATCGAAATGACCCACCTCAACGAGACCCTGTACTGCTGCGGTATCGCTTGCTCGTCCCAGGGCTCCAAGACCAAGTCGGGCAACTACCTGATCGACCTGCTGCTAGCCAACGTCTGCAAGCAGAACGTTACCCGTTTCCCGTATGACATCGCTCGTCTGGCACAGGATCTGGCCGGCGGCGCTATGGTTACCCTGCCGTCCGAGGCAGATTACCGTCATCCGGAGCTGCACAAGTACATCGACAAGTACTTTAAGGGTGTCGACGGCGTGCCGACCGAAGACCGTATGCGCGTTCTGCGCCTGATCGAAAACATGACCATGGGCACCGCCGCAGTTGGCTACCTGCCCGAGTCCATGCACGGCGCTGGTTCGCCGCAGGCTCAGCGCATCATGATCGCGCGCCAGTCCAACATGGAAATGAAGAAGGCACTGGCCAAGAAGATCGCGCGCATCGACTAATTTTCGAATTTTTCCAACCGATATAGGCACTCTTGGCGCTTCCAGAGTGCCTATCTGTCGGTTTGATTCCCCTTCCCCCGTTCTGGAGGAACGAGACATGCTCAAGTGTACGGTAAAATTTTGCGGCGGCTGCAACCCCCGGTATGACCGCGGGGAGGCGTACCGCCGGATCCGCGAATCCCTGTCCGACGTGGCTCAGTTTTCGCTGCCCGAGGACGGCGCGTCTTATGACATACTGGTCATCCTGCGCGGCTGCACCGGCTGCGAGTACCTCTATGAAGACATCCAGGCCACCCACCGGCTGATTTCGGTCTGCGCCGAGGATGTCGAACGCATCATTCGCGAAATCCAAACCTTATCACAATGTTAAGAAGGATTGATTGACATGAAGAAAGTACAAATTCTGACCGCTGAGGAAGCCGTAAAGAAGGTTCAGGACGGCGATACCATTGCGACCGGCGGCTTTGTAAGCTGTGCCTGCCCGGAAGCCCTGTCCATCGCGCTGGAAAAGCGCTTTTTGGAAACCGGCCATCCGAAGGACCTGACGCTGTTCTTTGCAGCTGGTCAGGGTCACCGCGATGGCACCGGCGGCGACCACTACGGTCATGAAGGCATGGTTAAGCGCGTCATCGGCGGCCACTGGGACCGCGCGCCCAAGCTGGGCGATCTGGCGCTGGCCAACAAGATCGAAGCCTACAACCTGCCGCAGGGCGTTATCTCGCATATGTACCGCGATATCGCTGCGCACAACATTGGCACCATCACCCATGTTGGCTTGAAGACCTTCGCCGACCCGCGCAACGGCGGCGGCAAGCTCAACGAGTGTACCAAGGAAGATCTGGTCAAGATTGTCAACATCGAAGGCCAGGAGCGCCTGCTGTACAAGGGCTTCCCGATCAATGTCGTATTCCTGCGCGCCTCCTACTGCGACGAATACGGCAACTGTACTGTACATAGAGAAATCGGCCCGCTGGACGTCACCGCAATGGCGCAGGCGTGCAAGAACTCGGGCGGCAAGGTTATCGTACAGGTTGAGAAGATCGTCCAGGGCGGTTCGCTCGACCCGAAGCTGGTTGCCATCCCGGGCATCTACGTAGACTGCGTTGTCATCGGTACCGATGAAGAAAACATGCAGTGCCTCGGCATGCCATACGACGGCGCGCTGACCGGCGAATTCCGCATTCCGGTCGATGCCATCCCGCCCATCCCGATGGACGCAAAGAAGATCATCGCTCGCCGTGCAGCTATGGAACTGCCGCAGGATGCGATTGTTAACCTGGGCACCGGTGCACCGGAAAAGATTGCGAACGTTGCCGCCGAAGAAGGCATCTCGGATAAGATGACCCTGACCGTTGAGGCTGGTTCGATTGCCGGTGTACCGTACGGCGGCACCCAGTTCGGTGCGGCTGCGAACGCCATGTGCATCATCCCGCACAACGTACAGTTTGACTTCTATCAGGGCGGCGGCCTGGATGTTGCATTCCTCGGTCTGGCAGAGACCGCTCCCAACGGCGACCTGAACGTATCCACGTTCGGCACCCGTCTGGCCGGTGCGGGCGGATTCATCGATATCACCCAGAACGCCAAGAAGGTTGTTTACTGCGGTACCTTTACCGCCAAGGGCCTCAAGACCGAATGCAAGGACGGCAAGCTGGTCATCACCCAGGAAGGCGCAAAGAAGAAGTTCGTCAACCAGGTTGAGCACATCACCTTCTCGGGCGACTACGCAAACGAAGTCCATCAGCCGGTTCTGTACATCACCGAGCGTTGCGTCTTTGAGCTGCGTCCGGAAGGCGTTACCCTGATCGAGATTGCCCCGGGCATTGACCTCCAGACCCAGGTTCTCGACCAGATGGAATTTACGCCTAAGATCGCTTATCAGGAAGACGGTACCATCAAGCTGATGGATTCGCGCATCTTCCGTGAAGAATTGATGGGTCTGGCGAACGACTAAGCCGATTCTTTGGTTATTT
>JAUMSA010000038.1 GCA_031293105.1 Butyricicoccus sp.
CAACAGTAGGAAAGATAAACAAAGAAAGATGTGATTTTTTAGAGGAATAATGTATTGCGCGAGAAAAGGAGTAGTTGTATCATATAAGCATAAAAATAGCAGGCCTCAAACGACAAGATGTATTTGAAATGTATTGCGAAAGGAGTATGAACATGACGAAGAGAAGAAGAGGTATGGCCATGCTACTTGCTGCCGGAATGATTGTCGGTCTGGTCGGATGCGGCACGCCGCAAAGTGAGGTTGTCGGTTCGGCGTCCTCGGCGGATGCGGGGGACTCCGGCAAGGGCACCATTGTATTTAGTACCAAAACCATCACCAACAATGAATTTCAGCGTGTGATGGTGGAAGAGTGTCAAAAGGTCGTCGAAGATGCCGGATATAAATTCGAACTCACCTTGTCGGGCGATGAATTGACCGTATCCAAGCAGGTGGAAAACATTGAGAATGCGATTAACCGCGGTGTACAGGGCATTATCGTGGCGCCGATGGATGGCAACGCCGTTCTTCCAGCCCTCGAAAAGGCCAAAGCAGCCAACATCCCAGTCATCATTGCCGATGCAGCCGTAGCCGAAGGGAACGAGGATTTGTATGTGACCTATATCGGTTCGGACAACTACAAGATCGGGTATGAAGCCGGCAAGCAGATGATTGCAAAGGTTGGCGAAGGCAAGGTTTGCACCGTGCGCGGCGCCTCGGGAGCCATGGGAAGCGAGCTGCGTTCGCAAGGTTTCCAGGATGCGATTGAAGAACAGGATAAAGTTGTGCTGGTCAACCAGCAGGCAGGCAACTGGCTGAGCGACGTGGCCATGCAGGTCACCGAAAACATGCTGGCTTCCGACCCGGATATGAAGGGCATCTTCCTGTGCTCGGACGGCATGCTATCGGGCGTCATCAGCGGCGTGCAGAATAAGGGGATCAATCCAGGGGATTTGGCAATCATCTCGGTGGATGGCAACAAGTCGGCGCTCGATTCCATCAAGGCGGGCGACTGCTATGGTTGCGTGGCCCAGTATCCGCGCGTAATTGGCCAGAAGAGCGGCGAGATTATGACCAGCATCCTCAGCGGCGAGTCGACCGCAGACGATTACGAGAAATACATTGACTCGGGATATTTCTTCATAAATCCGGACAACACGGACGAAGCCGAAGATATCGTATTCTAAAATAAGGCAAGGATAAAAAGGATAAAGCTGCCGCAGAGAAGCCAAGCAGGCAGCGGAACGGTTCGGGTGAATGATCGGTTGCGATTGTTCACCCGAATCCATATCAAAGGAGGGAAGTGTCATGCAACGCAAGCGCATCAAAAAGAAACATATCTTTCTTTTGGCTGTCCTGGTTGTTCTGTGTATCGGCGGCAATTTTATTCCGGGCTTTTTTACGCTGAATAATATCATGAATGTCACCCGGCAGGCATCGACCATTGCCATCTGCGCCTTGGCGATGACGTTGGTGCTCATCATCAAAGGCATTGACCTGGGCACTGGCGGCGTGATGGCGTTTTGCGCCATGGTGAGCGGGTTTTTGATGCTCAGCGGTGTGAATCTGTACCTGGCTATGATTGCTGGCGGGCTAGTTGGTGTGCTGATCGGCGTCATCAATGGGCTTTTGGTATCCAAAATCAACATTCCGCCCTTTATCGCGACCTATGTAACCGGTCAGATCACCTTGGGTCTGGCGCTGGTAGTCGGCAAGGGCACCTCGATCAGCGGTCTGCCCGATGATTATGCAGCCATTGGCAACAATCTGATTCTTCGTGTCCCGATCAATACCTGGATTATGATTTTCCTGTTTGTGCTCACGACTGTCATCCTGCGGTATACCCGGATGGGCAAACACATCTATGCGCTGGGCGGCAGCGAGAGCACGGTCAAGACCGAAGGCATCGACCCGGCACGCGTGAAAATCTTTGCCTTTGCGGTGTGCGGTCTGTTTTCGGCGATTGCAGGCATTCTGCTCAGCGCGCAGATGGCGACTGTGCATCCGACCCAGGGTGCATCCTATCAGCTGGACGCGGTTGCCGCTTCGCTGATCGGCGGCGTCAGCATGCTGGGCGGCGAAGGCAAAGCCTGGATGAGTGTAGTCGGCGCGCTGATTATCGGTTTTATGCGCAATGCGCTGGATATGCTGGCCTTTGACCCATTTTATCAGAATCTCATCATCGGCATTGCGATTCTGGTGGTCGTCGGCGTCAGTGTCTACAATCGCAACAAGGAACTCAAATCGGCCAAGGTCTTTTAACCGGCAGGGAGGTGCGTATCGATGGCTGCAAAAAATATGACCGCGGTGCCGCGTCCGGATGGCGGGCAGAAGGTCAAGCGGTTTGTGAAGTCCTACGGCAATGTGATTATCTTTGTGGTGGTCTGGCTGTATGGCATGCTGTTTGTCAACAACTTCATCGGCGTGAGCAATGGCATCAACATCATCACGCAGGGGTCGATTGCCGCTATTTGCTGCCTCGGCATGACCTTTGTGCTGATGACCGGCGGCATTGACCTATCGGTTGGCTATCTAGTCGGTTTCTGTACCTGGATTTTTGGTTACTGTGCCGTGACAGCTGGGCTGCCGGTGCCGCTTGCTATTCTGATTACCCTGGTGGTCGGCGCCTTCTTTGGACTGCTCAATGGCGTTTTGGTGCAGCTTTTGCACATTCCGGCGTTTATTGTGACCTTGGGCACCGGCTATATCATTTATGGTATTGCCCAGATTTTCAGCAACGGTTCGGCGATTACCAACCTGCCCGAATCGGTGCTCAATGTGGGCCGCATGCAGATTCTCGGTCTGACGGCCAGCGTATGGATTATGCTGGTGGTTGCGGTCATATGCTTTTTCATTCTGCATAAATCGACCTATGGCCGGGCGCTGACTTCGGTCGGACTCAACACAGAGGCCAGCCGGCTCAGCGGCATCCATACCCGGTTTACCGTTGTGGTGGCTTATGTCATCTGCGGTCTGTGTTCGGCGCTTGGCGCGGTTTTGATGGCCGCACGTGTCAATAACTGCGTATGCAGCATGGGCGGCACCGATTTTACCTTTACGGTCATTACCGCCGCCGTGCTGGGCGGCGCCAGCCTGTTCGGCGGCATCGGTTCGGTCTGGGGGTCGCTTTTGGGGGTTATGACCATTTATACCATTCAGAATATTTTGGGCCTCTTGAGCGTGAACTATTATATGTATACCGCGGTGCAGAGCATTGTTATTTTGATTGCAATTATTTTTGAAAATGTGAAAAATCGCGTAATCCAGTAAAAGGGTGGTGCAGTATGGCAAAGATATTGGAAATGAACGGGATAACCAAGTATATCTTCGATGAATACGGAAAAAAGATTGCCGGCACCACGGTCAAGATTCTCGATGGCGTCCATTTTGACTTGGAACAGGGCGAGGTGCATGTCCTCATCGGTGAAAACGGCGCCGGAAAGTCCACTCTGATGAAGATTTTGGGCGGCAATATCGGGGCCGACGAAGGCGAAATCCTGCTGGAAGGGCAGCCATATTCGGTAAAAGGCCCCAAAGAAGCCCGCGAAAAGGGCATTGCCTTCATCCATCAGGAGCTCAACCTCTGTTTGAATCTGGACATTGCCCATAACATTTTCCTGGGACGGGAACCGATCCGGCATGGCTTGGTCGACCATACATACATTTATAAAAAAAGCCGCGAATATCTGGATGAATTCGGATTTCAGGAGATCGATCCGCGAACCATGATTCGTGACCTGTCCACTGCGCGGCAGCAGGTTGTGGAAATCGTCAAGGCGCTGTCGTACCAGTCCAAGATTTTGATTATGGATGAGCCGACTGCCTCGCTGACCGCCAGCGAGATCAATCACCTGTTTGATTTGATCCGCAAGCTCAAATCCAACGGGGTGAGCATCATTTACATCTCCCATCGCATGGATGAACTCAAACAGATTGGCGACCGGCTGACCGTCCTGCGCGACGGACAGTCCATTCAGACGATTTCCATGCAGGAGTTCGATCAGGATAAGGTGGTCAAGCTCATGGTGGGCCGCACCATCAAGAATATGTATACCTGCACCCATACGGTCGGTACAGAGGATGTCATCCAGGTGCAAAACCTGAAAATCGGTCCCAATACCGAACCCATTGACATCCACATCCGCCGGGGGGAGATTGTCGGCATGGGCGGCCTGGTCGGTTCCGGGCGCTCGGAACTGGCGCGGAGTATTTTTGGCGTGCGCCCATATTTTGGAGGCAAAATCATCTACAAAGGGCAGGAATATACCGCGCCGACGGCAAGCAAATCCATTCGGCAGGGCATTGCCTATCTGTCTGAGGACCGGAAGATCGACGGCCTGATTATCGACAAGGTAATACGGGAAAATATTTCGCTCGCGTCGCTCTACCGTCTGTTTCAAAACCATATCATCCACAAAAAGCTCGAACGGCAGGAGGCGGAGACCAAGGTTCAGGAGCTGCATGTCATCTGCCGCAGCATCGACCAGTTGGTGAGCACGCTCAGCGGCGGTAATCAGCAAAAGGTGCTGTTTGCCAAATGGCTGGAGAGTCAGCCCGACCTGCTCATTCTGGACGAACCGACGCGCGGCATTGATGTCAACGCCAAGGCTGAGATTTATGAGATTATGGACCGTATTGCTGGGCAGGGCGTGGCGATTATGATGATTTCTTCCGAACTGCCCGAACTGATTGGCATGAGCGACCGGATTTATGTGATGAAGAAGGGGTCCATCTCGCTGGAAATCGAGGAAAAAGCGCAGATGACCCAGGAACGTATCCTGGCGAGCACGCTATAAGTTTGGGGGCTGAAAAAGGAGGTTTCTGCATGCATCTTTGGGACAGAACAAAATATAAACTGGCCATACCCGAGTGGTGTCTGCCGGGCGACGGCATTTTCAGCCTGCAAATGGCCTCCGAACTAGGATTGGATGGTGTGCAGCTGGAAGCAGGCTTTTACGAAACCGGATTTAAACTGGGGCATCCTTGGGTGCAGCGCCTGTATCGGGAGGCCGCGGCGCAATATGGCCTGGAACTGATCTCGATTGTCATGAACGATTTGGACCGGCATGGGCTGCGGCATGGACGCGGGACCGAATTTGGCGATATCGCTTACGAAGGGCTGGACATTGCGCTGGAAGCGGCTGCGGCCATGGAAATCCCGGTTTTGATGATCCCCAGCTTTTTGAATAATGATATGCGGACCGAGCAGGATGTAGAGCATACCATCGAGGCGTTGCAATATGCCTGCGACCGGGCTGCACCGAACGGCGTCACCATTGCCACCGAAACAGCCATTGATGCCAAGGCGCTCGCGCAGCTTTTTGCTCGGGTTGATCGGAAGAATCTGCGGCTGTTCTATGATTCGGAAAATTACCGCTGCTTCCGGGGTTATCCGCCCATGGAACAGCTGCCGCAGGTGTATCCGTATATGCTTGACCAGATTCATGTGAAGGATGGCTGTGGCAATGTGGGCAGCAGCAAATGCCTGGGCGAAGGGGATTCGCAATTTGAAGAGCAGATTGCCTTTTTGCGGCAGCAAAATTATCGGGGATGGTTTGTGTTTGAAAATTATTATACCAAACTGCCGCTGCGCCGGGAGGCAAGCGATCCAATCGACCTGCTTCGAAAGGACATGTCCACGTTACAGGCCGAACTGGCCAAATAGAAAGGAAGGATAGCATGCTGCGAATTGGTTTGATTGGCACCGGTGGGATGGGTCAGCATCACATTAGCAACATACAGACAGGAATTCCGGGTGCGACGGTGGTAGCCGTCCATGATGTCAATGCCCAGGTGGCCGAACGGGTGGCCGATGCCTGCGGCGCGCGATTTGTGCCCGACCCTTTGGAGCTGATTGGCGCTAAAGATGTGGATGCCGTGATGATTGCATCCTGGGACCCTACCCATGAAGCCTTCTGCGTCGCGGCGCTCGAAGCCGGGAAATATGTATTTTGCGAAAAGCCGCTGTCCGATACGCCCGAGGGCTGTTTGCGCATTATGCAGGCCGAACAGAAAGTCGGGAAACGGCTGCTTCAGGTCGGGTTTATGCGCCGGTATGACCCCGATTATCGGGAGTTGCGGGCGGTTATCGAGAAGGGAACCATTGGGATTCCCTTGGTGGTGCACGCCCAGCATCGCAACTTAGCGCCCGCCGGTGGCGCTAAGATTACAA
Source organism: Butyricicoccus sp. (assembly GCA_031293105.1). Classification (GTDB taxonomy): domain Bacteria; phylum Bacillota; class Clostridia; order Oscillospirales; family Butyricicoccaceae; genus Butyricicoccus_B. The sequence continues at coordinate 6,149 of JAUMSA010000038.1, forward strand.
GCGATATGTCGGCGACCAATGCGCTGGTGCATGAGTTTGACATCACCCGGTATTTGATTGGGGAAGAGGATTCGTATATTTCGGCGCAGCTGGTAGCGCCGCGGTCCTCCCGCTTTTGCGGGGAGGATTTGATTGACCCGCAGCTGGTCTATCTGGAAACCCGGAACGGGGTGCGGGTCGAACTTGAGATTTATTGGTATTGCCGGTATGGCTATGACATCCGTTGTGAAGTGGTGGGGGATTTGGGGACAGCCTCCTTGCCATCGCCTTCGCATACCGTGGTACGGTGCGATGGACAGCAGGCATTCCGCATTGTGCCGACTTGGCAGGAACGGTTCCATGAGGCATATCAGACCGAATTGCGTGAATGGGTCGATTCGGTCAAAGCAGGGAAGATTGTCGGGCCCTCGGCTTGGGATGGATATATGGCCAGCGCGGTCGCAGCTGCCTGCCGGCAAGCCCGCCTGACGGGACAGATTGTTCCCATTCAAACCCCCGATTGTCCGGTATTTTATCAGCACACAGCCCCCAAATAATATAGGAAAATCCCCTCGGATTTCTCCATAGCTGAGAAACCGAGGGGATTTTCATTGGATGCGCGAATTATTCCTGGATGCCCGGGAGCTTGGGCAGCGACGCAAAGCCGCGTTCCAGGTCTTCGTCGGTGGGGATGTAATCCTGCATGGTGCCGTCGCGGTACGCCGAGTAAGCGGTCATATCGAAATAGCCGGTGCCGGTCAGGCCGAACAGGATGGTCTTGGCCTCGCCCGATTCGCGGCAGCGGATGGCTTCGTCCATCGCCGCGCGGATGGCATGTGCCGATTCCGGAGCGGGCAGGATGGTTTCCTTCTTGGCAAAATAAACGGCTGCCTCGAATACGTCGGTCTGCTTGACTGATGTGGCTTCCATGTAGCCGTCGTGGTACAGCTTGGACAAAATCGGGCTCATGCCGTGGTAGCGCAGACCGCCCGCGTGGTTGGCCGACGGGATAAAGCCGGCGCCCAGGGTGTACATACGCGCCATAGGCGTAACCTTGCCGGTGTCGCAGAAGTCGTAGGCATAGCGGCCGCGGGTGAGCGACGGGCAGGAAGCCGGTTCAACCGCGATGATGCGTGGGTTGGCCTTACCGGTCAGCTTATCCTGCATAAAGGGCGCAATCAAACCGCCCAGGTTGGAGCCGCCGCCGGCGCAGCCGATGACGATATCCGGGTATTCGTCCAAAATCTCCATCGCGGTCTTGGATTCCAGGCCGATAATCGACTGATGCAGCAGCACCTGGTTGAGCACCGAGCCAAGCACATAGCGGCACGAATCGGTATGGGTGGCCTTTTCAACGGCTTCCGAGATCGCGCAGCCGAGCGAACCGGTGGTGTTCGGGTCGTTCTCCAAAATTTTGCGGCCGATTTCGGTGGTCATGGACGGGGACGGCACAACATTGGCGTCAAATACCTGCATGATGGCCTTGCGGAAGGGCTTCTGCTCGTAGGAGCACTTGACCTGGAACACATCCAGCTCAAGGCCGTAGTACGCGCACGCTTCGGCCAGGGCGGTTCCCCACTGGCCGGCGCCGGTCTCGGTGGTCAGGCGCTGGATGCCCTGCTGCTTGGCGTAATACGCCTGGGCGATGGCCGAGTTGAGCTTGTGGCTGCCCGAGGTGTTGTTGCCTTCAAACTTATAATAGATCTTCGCCGGGGTATCGAGCGACTTTTCCAGGTTATACGCGCGGATGAGCGGCGAGGGACGGTAGATCATGTATTCTTCCAGAATTCCGTCCGGAATGTCGATGTAGCGGGTTTCCCCATCGAGTTCTTGGTGGGCCAACTCCTTGCAGAAGATGGGGTAGAGGTCTTCTTCGGTCACCGGTTTGCCGGTGGCGGGGTTGAGCATGGGGTCGGGTTGTTCGGGCATATCAGCGCGGAGGTTGTACCACTGACGGGGCATCTGGTCTTCGGTCAAATACAGTCTGTGCGGAATCTTCGGCATAATAATCGCTCCTTTATCCAAAAACTTAAAAAGGCTCCTGTCCCATGATTCTGGGACAGAAGCCGAAATCTCTTCTGCGGTGCCACCCGGATTGGCGCAAAGCGCCCACTTTGGCCGCGTACAAAATACACGCCCCTCTGGTAACGGGTGGGGAACCCGGCGCAGATACTCGGAAACTTCCTTTCGCCTTGCCCTCCAAAGTCCATTCACACCGGCCTGCACCTGCCACAATTCCACCATCTGCGGCTCTCTAAAAGGACAGCTTCCGGGCTACTCGTCTTTGTCAACGGTTTTGCCTTATGGTGCTATTATAGGCGCTGGTTTCCGCTTTGTCAAGCAAAAGCACGAAAACTTTTTCGGCGGGGCAGAGACCGGAAAGGCTTTGCAGACCGGCCGCGGCTATGATACCATAAAAGAAAACGCGAAACAGGAGGGGATGATATGGCGGTTTCGCTGCGGTTAAAGCCGCTGCGTCTGGCGGCAGGGCAGACGCAAAATGAAGTGGCCGGTCTGCTGGGGGTGAGCCGGGAGGCCTATTCAATGTATGAATCGGGCAAGCGGCAGCCTGGTCTGGAAGCGCTGGATATTTTGGCGGCCCATTTTCGGGTCTCGGTCGATTATCTCATCGGGCGCAGCGATTGCCCGGAGCCGGCCGAGCCGCTGACCGATGAGGAACGCGCGCTGCTGGCCGGATTCCGCGCGCTGGATGCGCGCGGCAAACGCACGGTGGAAGGCGTGCTGGCGCTCGAACAAAACATGCAAAACGGCCCCAGCTGAGCGCTGGAGCCGTTTTCTTTACGCTTCAAGCTTTTGATAAAACGCAGTCGCCGCGAGCGCCCGGAGCAGCACCGGCGCAAAGATCTGCGACACGACGACCGAGAACACCGCGTTAAAGCCCGAGGTCAGGAAGATCGGGGACACAGCGATGAGCGCAGGCACAAAGGCCGAGCCGCCCACCATCAGGGTCACGATGCGCTCGATGATGAAAAACACGTACAAAAACAGCGCGCCGCACACCGCGCCCGCGATGTTCTGCTTGTGGTTTGTGCCCCGCGCACCGCGCGCATACGCGATCTTGCCGCACAGGAACGCCATCAGGAAGAACTTGATGAAGGTCAGCCAGGCAGTGGGTGCATAGACCGGGTCGGTCAGATCGAACAGGCCGGAACCGATGCCCGCGGCCAGCCCTGCCGGCACACCGCCGAACAGGGTGCCGAACAGCAGGCACAGGGCGTTTGCTGTCTTGAGCATGACCTTACCCGAGGGCGTCATGATCGGGATGGACAGCAGCTTGGTCGCCACAAAGATGAACGCCGCCATCACGCCAATGGCGACAATAGAATACAAAGAAAACCGTTTGGTCTGTTTCATGGTGTAAGATCCCCTTTTTGCGATATCTGGCAGAACGCTAGCTTTTCTGCCGGGTTCTACTATACCGCAG
>JAUMSA010000039.1 GCA_031293105.1 Butyricicoccus sp.
GCATATGTTTCGTTGCAAAAAATTCCTCATGGGAGCAGCTGTAATGACATTGGCCTTTACTACTTTGGCGGGGTGTAAAGGCGGGGACAAACCGGAAAGTCAGGACATGGTTTCATCAGCGGCTGTAAGTGTCCCCGCTCAGCCGGAAAAGGCAGATTTGTCAAATTCTGCCATGCTGGGGAATTCGTATTTGGATGGCTTTGTGACATATAATGTTTTGCCGGAAATGGACTGCTTTTATCGAGTTGGTTTAAACGTCCGAACGGCTTTCACTAAAACGATGTTGAACCATGATATTCCGGTCATCGATGAACTAGATAATGGGAAATCCTATGACCGTGTTTTTTTGATTTTCGGAGAAAATGAGTTGGGGTGGCCAAATACGCAGGCATTTTACGATGGATATGGGGAAGTCATTGATGCAGTGCGGGAGCGGCAGCCGAATGCGACGGTCTATATTCAGTCGATTTTACCGGTTTCGCAGGAAGTATCCGAAAAAAATATCGACAGTACCAATAATGAGCAGATTACCAAATTTAATGAACTGCTAAAGGATCTGGCAAAGGAAAAAGATGCGATCTATTTGGATGTGGCATCGGTAATGACGGATGAAAACGGAAATCTGCCGGACGATGCTGCGGTGGATGGAATCCATCCTGGCAGCAAGTACTATAAAATATGGGCAGAATATTTGGAAGAAAATGCGATTTTACCACAAGAATAAGGGAGAAAGATATCATGAAATGGAGACATTCGTTTCAGATTGCAACTTGCGCTTTGACCGCGTCTGTACTTTTGACGGCTTGCGGCTCAAAACTAAATATTGTTCCGGCTGATGCCATCCAAGAAATGAAAGAACAGATTGCTTTTACAGACCAATTTGAAACCTTGGACAGAGAAGGCGCTTGCCGTGTCTATGGGGTGGACGAAGAATTGGTCGATGATAGCGCGGCTTTAGCCGGTTCTGGTGCAACGGCAGAGAGCCTTTCGGTTTGGAAAGCCGTGGACGCTAAAAGTGCAGAACAGGTGGAAGAGGAACTGCAAGTTTTTGTAGATGGATACATAGAAGGCTATTCCGACTATAAGCCGGAAGAAGTTCCAAAGCTGGAAAGTGCAATCATGTCTCGGGAGGGACAATATGTGATTTTGTGTATTTCAGCAGATAACGCAGCGGCAGAAACAGTTGTTGATCAGGTATTACATCCGTAAAGGGAAGAGGATTCAACATTGAGTTTTGCCAGCTTAACATTTTTGTATTTCTTTTTACCATTCACCTTGTTTGGGTACTATATTTTACCTGGAAGATTGAAAAATGGCTTCCTCCTACTTGCGAACCTAGTGTTTTATGCATGGGGGGAGCCATCTTTTCTGATCATCATTTTATTGACAACGGTTGTCAATTTTTATGCTGCAAAATTTATGGGCAAATATCCCGAGCGGAAAAAGTGGGGCGCTGCAGTTGCCATTTTAATCGACTTGGTTTTGCTGCTACTGTTTAAGTATACAGCGTTTCTCCTGGATTCCTTGCGTCCACTTTTGTTTTGGGTGAATTTGCCGCATGTGGATATTGCGTTGCCGCTGGGAATTTCGTTTTATACCTTTCAGGTGCTGTCTTATATTATCGATGTATATCGGGGTGATGTGCAGACGCAGGAAAAGTTCACCCGCTTTGCAACCTATATGACCCTGTTCCCGCAGCTTATTGCGGGGCCAATTGTTCGATATCGTGATTTGGCCGACCAGTTAGGGGAACGGCATCAGACTTTGGCGCGTTTTGCAGATGGTATTCGCTTCTTGCTCATTGGCCTGAGCAAGAAAGTGTTGCTTGCAAACTCGATGGGAGCTCTGTGGGAAAGTTTGAAAGGAACTCCCACCCAGAATGGTTTGCTGGGAGCTTGGATTGGTGCCATTGCCTTTACTTTGCAAATCTACTTTGATTTCAGTGGTTATTCGGATATGGCACGCGGATTGGGAAAGCTGTTTGGCTTTGAAATCCCGATCAATTTTGATTATCCGTACATTTCGCGCAGCATTACAGAGTTTTGGCGCCGTTGGCATATTTCACTGGGGACGTGGTTTCGAGACTACATTTATTTCCCGCTGGGAGGCAGCCGACGAGGGGGCAGCCGGACGATTTGCAATCTGTTCATCGTTTGGGCTCTAACTGGTTTATGGCATGGGGCAAGTTGGAATTTCGTCCTGTGGGGACTATACTATTTTGTATTATTGGTGATCGAAAAACTCTGGCTTGGGCGCATTTTAAATCAGCTTCCTAAAGCAGTATCTCATTTGTATACCATGTTTTTTGTAACGGTTGGCTGGGTGCTGTTTGCTTTTGACCAGTTTGACGGCCTGGGGACATACCTATACAGTATGTTTAACCTTTCGGGTGGCTTGGTGGGTGAACATGCTATGGTTTTAACGGTGTCCTATTTACCGCTGCTTTGCATTGCTGTTTTTGCCGCTTTACCGTTTGCAAAGAAATGGGTATTGACTTGGAGAGAAAGTAGGGCATGGGCAGTGATCGAAGTGGTTGCCAGCGGTGGCGCAATTGTGTTATGTACTGCGTTTTTGGTGGCGCAAAGCTACAATCCATTTTTATATTTCCGGTTTTAAAGGGAGGCTATGCAAGTGAAAAAGCGAGATCTTCCTTTGGTGATTGGATTTTGTGCTGTATTAATCGGCTTGCAAGCTGCGTTTTGGCTCATGCCAAAGCAGGAATTTTCGGTGAATGAAAAACGGGTACTCCAAGAACTTCCCGAGCTGCGCTGGTCAAGTTTATGGAGTGGAAAATGGTTTCAGTCCATTGACGACTATCTTTCCGATCATTTTGCCAAACGAGATTTTTGGGTGGGGATTCATGCCTATACCCAACAGGCAGAAGGGCTGAATGCAGCTGGTCAGGTCTATCGTGGAAAAGATGGATGGCTGATCAATCGTCCAGTAGAGGCTGGCACGGTATTTGAAAAAAATGTGCAGGTCATTCAGGACTTTGCCGCAAGCCATGCGGAAGAGAAGATGTCGTTCCTATGCATTCCGACGACAGGCGCGATTATGACCGATAAACTTCCGGATTTGCATGATTCATATCCCGATGCCGCATTGCTGCAGCAGATGAAGACCCAATATGGAGATAAAATGCAATGGATTGACGGTATGGAAGCTTTACAAGGTGCTGCGGATGCGCCAATTTATTATCGTACCGATCATCATTGGACAAGTCTCGGAGCCTATCAAGCGTATCGTGCACTCGCCAATGCATGGGGATTGATTCCTGCGAAGCAAGACGAATATGCGGTTCAGGAGTATGATGGCTTTTATGGAACGACCTACTCCAAAAGTGGATTGTGGGCGACGCCACCGGATACGATATC
>JAUMSA010000078.1 GCA_031293105.1 Butyricicoccus sp.
ATCCATGGCATCCATTTTCGCGTCGTGGTATACTCGAAACGAAACCCTGACAGAAAGGTGGAGCGCCTTTGACATTTTCGTTTCAGTTCACGCCTTTGGATGCCGATTCCCTGCATCCCCAAGTGAGTTTGGCTCTGGAAAAGCGAACCGAGCAAATTTCGCGCAAGCAGTTCCCCCAGCGCTGGGAACTGATCGATAAACTAAACAGCGTGGAAAAACAGACGCCCGAGGTTTTGGAAAAACGCCGCCGGCGGCGCGCCTGTTGGGGGCTTGCCAACTGGCTGCTCGGCCTGTGCTGGCTGATTCCCGCACTGCTAGAACCGCGCCTTCAGCCGTTCCCACTGGTGGTGGGTGTACTGGGCTATTTGTCCGGTGTGGTCGCCCTCTGGCGCACGCAGCGCACGCTGCTGGGTATTGTCAGCCTAATCCAGGGCATGTTCTTCAGCTTCGTCGCACTCGCAAACGCCGAAGAACTGGGAATCCTACTCATTCTTGGCATCGTCGGGTTCATGATGGGGCTTGTCAGCCTGCTGACCCGCAAACGCGCCCGTGTGACCGACTTTGACCGCGCGGCCACCAAGCTGCTGCAAACGCTGTCTGACCGGCAAGGCCTGGCGCAGATGCGGCTTGTTTTTGACGAGGACGGGATGCACGCCTTCCAGACAGATGCCCCGAACGAGGGGAAAACCATCCCCTATGCTTCGCTGGAATGGGTACTGGAGACCGACGACCTGCTGCTGGTGACGTATGACGAGGCGGTGATCGTCCTGCAAAAGCGCGACCTGCTCACCGGCAGCTTTGCCGAACTGCGGGACTTCCTCCGCGAACGGACGGCCTATGTTATGTGCACCCCGCCCAAAGAGCCCGCCGGGAACATGCAGCCGACCGACGAAACATAAAAAAACCGCTCATTCGTTTGAATGAGCGGTTTTTCGTTGGAGCTGGTAATCGGACTCGAACCGATGACCTGCGCATTACGAATGCGCTGCTCTACCAACTGAGCCATACCAGCGTGACAACAAAAGTATTTTAGCATACGGAAGCGGCCGCGTCAATCTTTTTTTTCATTTTTTTCGAAAAAAGCGCTTGACATTTTGCGGTCATTCTATATAATAAGTAAGGTATCCTTGCTCACATCGTAGGATGTGGGCCTTAAAGTCCAAAAGGAGGTGCTAAAATGGCAAAGGTAAGTGGCAAGTACGAGACTCTTTTCATTGTCAACCCGACCCTCGGCGAGGAAGAGGTTGCCGCGATCGTGGACAAGTTCAAGACTCTTGTTGAGTCGAACGGCACGCTCGAAAAGGTAGATGATTGGGGCAAGCGTCGTCTGGCGTACCCGATCAACGACCTGAACGAAGGCTGCTACACCCTGATCGAGTTCACGTCCGCTCCGTCTTTCCCGGCAGAACTGGACCGTATCTTTAAGATCACGGACGGCATCATGCGTTCCATCATCGTTTCCCTCGACTAAGGGAGGCGCACAAAATGCTCAATAAGGCAATTTTGATGGGCCGTTTGACCCGCGACCCCGAACTCCGTCACACCCAGAGCAACATGGCGGTTGCATCGTTCTCTTTGGCGATTGACCGTGACCGCAAAGGTCCAAATGGCGAACGGCAGACCGATTTTATCGACTGCGTAGCCTGGGGCCGTCAGGCCGAATTTGTGAGCCAGTGGTTCACAAAGGGCATGCTCGCCATCGTGGTGGGACGAATCCAGTCGAGAAACTGGGAAGACCGCAACGGGAATAAGCGCGTATCCATTGAGATCAACGTGGATGAGGTTTCGTTCGGCGAAACCAAGAAATCCCGCGAACAGAACGCTGGTTATGCCGGCGGCTATGACAATGGTTCGCAGATTCGTCCCGAGGGAAATCACTACGGTTCTCAGGCGCCCGCGCCGTCCTTCGACCTGCCGGTTGGGGATTCGGATTTCGCGGAACTGGGTGACGACGACGGCGATGTGCCGTTCTAATCCGTAAATCTCCCGAAAACGGCCGATTGGCCGGATATTCTACAAAGGAGGTACTTGGCAATGGAAGAGACCAAAAAGGAATTTACTCCCCGTCCGGAGCGCCAGCGCGGCGGCCGTCGCCGCAGAAAGGTTTGCGCGTTCTGCGTAGACAAGGTGGAGTGCATTGACTACAAGGACGTTGCAAAGCTCAAGCGCTACATGTCTGAGCGCGGCAAGATTCTGCCCCGCCGTATGACCGGTACTTGCGCAAAGCATCAGCGTCAGCTGACGGAAGCGATCAAGCGCGCCCGTCACGTTGCTCTCCTGCCCTTCACGGCGGAATAAGCAGCAAAATTACAGGATACTTTGGGCTGTCCCTCTGGGGGCAGCCCTTTTTGCATGCCAAAAGGCGCCAGCGGGCTTTGCCCCTGGCACCTCTATTATACCGTATGCACTTTGCGGCCCGCCTGGGCACCGCTTGTGAGCGATTTGGCCAGCGTCTGCGCCAGGTCCAGCGTCTCGGCATCGACCGCCTGGGGCGCATCCAGCAGCACCGCGTCCCGCCATTTTTCGGGCGGCAGGCTGTCCTGCTGTCCCAGCCAAGCGCGGTACCCCAAAAGTGCGGCCGCTTCGCGCACGCCGCGCGGGGTGTAGATCGAGCGGTGCTCGTCCACAAAGCCAAACCGGCGGGTCTTTTTCTCGGGCTGCATGGCGCCGGTCGCACGCAGGCTGTGCTTGCCCTGGATGGCAAACTGATCCAGCCGCCCCTTGACCGCCTCGGGATAGGCGCGGGCCTGGTTGTAGATCTCACTGGCCTGCAAGGTGGCCGTTTCGTCGGTCCAGCCGTACAGCAAGCCGAGCAGCTTGCCCTCGGCCCCGTTCGAGTCGGGCGCAAAGGGATGTTCCTCATCCACCGGGAAGGCGATGGTGGCCTGCATATCGTCGCCAAAGCTTTTCAGCCGCTTCTTTTCGGTGCGGGACAGGGTGATCGTCCCCTCGGCGGCCCAGCCGCACAGCAGCGCCGCCACCGCCCGGGTTTCGGGCAGGCCGTCGTCCAGCGCTTCCAGCATGGCCTGCATCCGGCAGAAATCCCCGCCCAGCGGGGCGGTATCGGTCGGCTTGGCCTGTTTGGCCGCTTCCCGGCGCAGCCGAACCGCCGTCATCGGCTGCTTGGCACGCCACAGCCAGAACAGGCCGACGATAATGGCCAGCAGGATGGCGTTGAGCCCGACGACCGCTGCAATCCCTTTCATGGTTAATACCCCATCTTGCCGTCCAGCAGCTCGTCGTAGGCCACCCAATCGGACACCGGGATTTCCTCATAGGTATCCTCGGTGCGGCGCACTACGACCTTCTCAATGCCCGCATTGATGACCATACGCTTGCACATGGTGCACGAATTGGCATCCGGCATCAGGGTGCCGTCGGCCTCCCGGCCGACCAGGTACAGCGTCGCGCCCAGCATCTGCTCGCGCGAGGCGGCGATGATGGCGTTGGCCTCGGCATGCACCGAGCGGCAGAACTCATACCGTTCGCCGCGCGGGATTTTCAGCTTGGCCCGCATACAGAACCCCAGGTCGATGCAGTTGGCGCGGCCGCGCGGCGCGCCCGAATATCCGGTGGATACAATGGTATCGTTTTTGACGATGACCGCCCCATAGGTGCGGCGCAGGCAGGTGCTGCGTTCGCGCGCTACGTCGGCCATGTCCAAATAATAGTTGGTTTTATCTCTTCGCATGGTTTTGCTCCTTTCGCGCTCTGAGCGCGGATGTTCCTTCTTCTATCTTACCCGCATTCACGCCAAAGGGCAAGCAAAAAGAAAGACGGCCTCTTTGCCGTCTTCCCCACCATATTATCCCAAATTGAACACACCGAGTACGCCATGCGTGCCCACGGTCATCAGCAGCCCGGCCGCCACGACCCCGGCTGCAATGGACAAAAATGCTTTGCGCAGCGGCATTTTCAGCAGCGTTGCAATCACCGCGCCCGACCAGGCGCCTGTGCCCGGCAGCGGCACGGCCACAAACAAAAACAGGCCGATGCGTGCATATTTGGTCACTTGGGTCGATTTGCTCATCAGCTTCTGCTTATACCGGGTGGCGACGCCCTTGAAGGGACCCAGTTTTGCCAGCCAGTCGAGCAGCCGTACACCGAATACCAACACAAACGGGATGGGCAGCAGATTGCCCAGATAGCAGATGGGCAGCACTTCATACCACGGCATCCCGGCCGCCAGCCCCAGCGGTACCGCCGCGCGCAGTTCGACCAGCGGAAGCATGGATATCACCAGCAGGGCAATCTCACGCCCGGCGCCAAGCAGCCATTGAAAGATATCTTGAATCATTGCCTTCCTTCTCTCTTTACCGTACTAATGTCGATAGTACAGTAAATACCATGTAAAGTCAAGGATTCCCCGGTAAAATATCTGTTAAACTTGTTTTCGGGTTTTTTCCGGCATATTTTTGTTTTTCCGATGCCGCGCCCTGCGGCAATCTACACAGAATTTACATTGACAAACCGACAAATTCGTATATAATAAGGTGTATATTTGCGCGAAAGCGCTTTTTTCGTGCATGTTTCCTAGATTTTGAAGAAAGGACTTCCTGTCTATGCCCGCAAAAGAATTGCTTTCCAAGCTGTGCCGCAGCCGCGTTGTCAGCGCGGTACTGCTCCTGCTTTCATCCATTGGGCTTGGCGCCTTGTCGCTGCACTTTGCCGCCGTATTCTGGCCGGAGCAGATGTTTGCCAGCTATTTTGAAAACCACTGGATTGCATTCCTCAACATCCTCCCCTGCGTTTGGCTGGCCTTTTTCCTGTGGTTTGCGACCCGCCGGGCGGCGCTCTCCTTTGCGCTGACCAGTGCGGTCGTGATGGGGCTGAGCATTGCCAGCTGGTTTAAACTTCAGTTCCGCAACGACCCCCTCATGTTCGAGGATTTGCTGCTCATCAAAGAAGCGGGCAATATGTCCGAACGGTATCAGCTTTTCGTCACCAAGTCCATGCTGGTCGCATTGGCCATCCTGGTGGTGGCGGTGATTTTTTTGGCGTTTGTTGCCCGTGGCCGGCTGCCGGGCAAGGTGCGCATTGCGGGCTGCGCTGCCATGCTGGTGCTTCTGGTGCCGATGTTTTTCCTCTATACCAGCTCGGACATCTACAACAACAAGACCGAAAACAACGACCTCATCAACCGCTGGTCGACCACGCAGCTTTACATCTCCAAGGGCTTTGTCTATCCCTTTCTGTACAGCATCCAGAACGCCATCGACCTGCCGCCGGAGGGCTATGACGAGGACAAGGCTGCTGAAATCCTTTCGGAATACCAGGACGCCGACATCCCGGAAAACGAAAAGGTGGATATCATCGGCATTATGATGGAGGCATACGCCGATTTCTCGGTCTATGACCAAATTGAGTTTAACGTCGACCCCTATGAAGAATATCACAAGCTGGAAGCCGAGAGCATCTCGGGCAACCTGCTGACCAACATCTTTGCGGGCGGCACGATCGATTCCGAGCGCGCCTTCCTGACCGGCTACTGCGACCAGGGCTCCTACCGCTCGGCGACCAACTCGTATGTACGGTATTTTGCCAAGCAGGGCTACACGGTCACGGGCAGCCACCCGAGCTATGACTGGTTCTACAACCGCGTGAACATCAACGCCAACCTGGGCTTTGAAAGCTACAATTTCCTGGAGAACTATTATGGAGAACTGGCCGACGGCGGCATTGCCATGGACCGCATCCTCATGCCGGAAATCGTGCGCCTGCACGAAGCGCACAAGGAGGAAAGCGACCAGCCTTATTTCTCCTTCAACGTGACCTATCAGGGCCACGGCCCCTACAACGCGAAAAACAACGATTACGACGTCGACTATGTCAAATCGGGTGTGTATTCGCAGGAATCCGAAAACATCCTCAACAACTATTTCGGCTCCATTGCGGACACCAACGCCAACCTCAAGACCATGTTTGACCACTACCGCGAATCGGTCGACCCGGTTATCATCGTGCTGTTTGGCGACCACAAGCCCTGGCTGGGCGACAACAGTAGCGTCTATAAGGAACTGGGCATCGACATCGACTATGCCGATTCGGTCGAAGGGTTTTATAACTACTACGGCACCCGTTACCTCATCTGGGCGAACGATGCAGCCAAGCAGGTGCTGGGCAATGACTTCACCGGCGAAGGGCGCGACATTGGCCCCTATTTCCTGATGAACGAGCTGTTTGCCCAGTGCGGCTGGAACGGTCCGGCGTACATGCAGGCGACCCGCGCCTGTGCCAACGCGGTACCGGTGCTGAACGTCTCCGGCCTGTACATTCAAGACGGCAAGGTCACCGAAGACCTGACCGACGAAAATCAAAAATTGGTGGAGGAATTCCGCTGTCTGGAATACTACGAGCGCAAAAACTTCCACGAACCCATCGAATAAACCAAGCCCCCGGAAGAAATCTTCCGGGGGCTGTTCTTATTTCCAGCGCAGACCTTTGGGATAATGGTTTTTGAGCACACCGTTCACGGCCTTGCCCCAGCCAAGCCCATAGCCATCCACACAAACGGCCGTCCAGCCGTTTCCCACGCCGCAAGACAGCGTTTCGCCTTTGAGGTAGCGTTCGACTTCCAGGCTGTCAGCTGCCAGTTCCAGGCGACGGCCAAAATCGGCGGGCGCCAAAGCATGCGACAGCGCATGGGCCGGTTCCAAGCGGCCCTTTTTGAGCGTGCCGACCTCGACGCCGGTGCGCAGGGTTTTCAGCCCCGCCGTGTCGGGCAGCGGCTGGGCGCTCATCCAAATC
>JAUMSA010000126.1 GCA_031293105.1 Butyricicoccus sp.
ATAGAAAGAAGGCGGTCAAAATGAGCGAAACCAGTTGTAAACCAGTGGGCGTCATCGGGCTGGGCAACATGGGGTTCCCCGTTTCACAAAACCTCATACAGGCAGGCTTTCCGGTTGTAGGGTTTGACCCGCTGCCGGACAAGCAGGACCGGCTGCGCAGCGCCGGCGGTACCGCAGCGGCCAGCGCGCAGGAAGTCGGCGAGCACTGCCAAGCGATCATCACCCTGCTGCCCTCCGAGCAGGCGCTGCACGAGACCATCGAGGCACTGCACGACTCCTGTGCGGCCGGAACGATCGTGATGGAATGCAGCACCATGTCGGTGGATGCCAAGAAAAAGGCGCGGAACCGGCTGGCCGAGCGGGATATCATTTTGCTGGACTGTCCGCTGTCAGGCACCGGCGCCCAGGCGGTCTACAAGGATGTGGTGGTCTACGCCAGCGGCGACTCGGCCGCCATCGCGGCCTGTGTCCCCATTTTTGAAGGATTCGCCCGTCTGCATTACGACTTGGGGGAATTCGGCAAGGGGACCTGTATGAAATTTGTCGCCAATCAACTGGTGGCCATCCACAATCTGGCCGCGGCGGAAGCGATTTTGCTCGGTGTACACTGTGGTTTGGATGCCCACCAGATTGTCGATGTGATCGGTCACGGTTCGGGGACTTCGCGCATGTTTGAAGTACGTGCGCCGCTCATGGCCGACCACAAATGGGAGGCCGTCACCATTACCAACCGGCTGTTCCAAAAAGATCTGCACTTGATTGGGGATGCCCTCAAGGATACCGGCACCCCGGCGCCGCTCTTTTTCGCCACCCTGCCCATTTATACGGCGGCGATGGCCTGCGGCCATGCCGAGGACGATACTGCGTCGATTTATGATGTGCTGGATAAAATGAGTTCCAAAGACAGCGAGCCGCATGAAACCTGAGATACACAAAAAGCTGGTAGACGCCTAAAGCGTCCGCCAGCTTTTTCTTATAGCCGCCCGGAGAAGGCCATCCGATTGACAGTTTGATTCGAACATGTTTTAATAAAATCACAAATCGTTTGATACATCCGAAAGGTAGGTATGGGACATGGAAAGAAAGCTTCGATTTGGTATGGTCGGCGGCGGCAACGGCGCGTTTATCGGCAACGTTCACCGGCGGGGTGCGACCATGGATGAAATGGCCGTCCTATGCGCGGGCTGTTTTACGCGCAATCCGGAAAAGAACCGCGCGGCTGCCTGGGCGTGGGATGTAGCCGACCCGGCGCGGGTCTATGGCGATTTCCGCGAGATGGCGGAAAAGGAATCCCAGCGCGAGGACGGCATCGATTTTGTCATCATCGTGACACCCACCGACACCCATTATGAGATCGTGAAATGTTTTCTCGAGCACAACATCCACGTCGTGTGTGACAAGCCTCTATGCTACACCTTAGAGCAAGGCGAAGAGCTCAAAAAACTGGCCGACAGCCGCGGTCTGCTCGTGGGTCTGACCTATACCTATGCTTCGTATGCCATCATCCGGCAGGCGCGGGAGATGATTGAAGCGGGCGCGATTGGCCCGGTCATCAACATCATCGCCGAATATCCGCAGGACTGGGTCATGCTGACCGCGCTCGACAGCAGCGGCATCAACGGCCAATGGCGCATGAACCCGGCACGGGCGGGCGGTTCGGCCTGCTGCTCGGACATCGGTACCCATCTGGAAGCCCTCATCCATACGATGACCGGTTTGAAGCTGGAACGCGTTCTGGCGCGCCTAAACCACTACAAGGGTTCCCCGCTCGACCACGATGTGCAAATCCTGCTCGAGTATGAAAACCACATTCCGGGCATGATGTGGGCCTCCCAGATTGCGGCTGGTTATGACTGCGCGGTCAAAATCCGCGTGCTGGGCGAACAGGGCTCAATCGAATGGAACCACACCAACCCCATGGAAATCCGCTATGCCCGGCTCAACCAGCCGGTGCAGACCATGACCGCCAACCGCATTTATTCGTATGGTGCCTGCACCGAGCTGTGCCGGCTGCCGGCTGGCCATCCAGAAGGATTCTACGAAGCGTTTGCCAATGTATATAAGAGCTTCTGCAAAACGCTTATCGCCAAGATGGAAGGCACCGACGCGGGCGATTACCGGTATCCGACCCTGGACGACGGTCTGGCAGGCATCCGCTTTGTCCAGGCCTGTCTGGAATCCGACCGCCAAGGTAACACCTGGGTTTCGCTCTACTAATCGAAAAAAAAGACAGATGCATTTTGTTGCATCTGTCTTTTTGTATTTTAAAAGAAGTATCGCACGCCTTTGACCTTGCGCAGCAGGGTGACCAGAACATCGGTGATGAGAAAGATGGCCAGCGTATATGCTGGAATACCCAGGACAGCCGGCCAGGCGGCCATTTGGAACTCCTTGTGCAGGATGTTGAGGAACACGGCATGCAGCAGGTAAATGCCAAAGGAATTGCCCGAAATGTGCGTCACCACTCGAGTCACGGTTTCGGACAGGTGCGGGATGCGCTGAAAGAGCAAAAAGGCTGCCGCGGATTCCACAAAGATGAGCGGATTGCGGTACTCAAAAAAGTGTTCGTTGTGGGTCCCTTCGAGCAGCGTAGCGCCCCCGGTGAGCAGCACACAGGCCAGACACGCGGCGGCCAATATGGCGACCAGCGTACGGGTACGCAGTTTGATCTGGTCGCGGTACTGGAACAGAATATAGCCCAAAAGGAAATCGGCCAAATACCGTCCTTCGCTGACCAATGGGATGCCGTATTTGGCGACCAGCGGCGTAAACGACAGGATGTATTCCCCGCCTACCGCGATGCCCAGCAGCGCGAGCAGCCAGACGGTCAACGCGGGGGTAAGTTGCCGCACCAAGGCCTGAATCAGCGGCAGCGCCATATAGATGGCCAAAATCGCATACAAAAACCACAGATGGGTGCTCGGCGGCGTGGCCAGCACCTTGCGGAACGAATACGGGGTCTGCAAATAGGTGGTGGTCCACAGCAGATAAAACAAAAACCAGACCGCGGTGACGAGCAAATATTTTCGCACACGGTGCAGACTTTTTTTCAGTTCCGGTTCCCTTCCGGCGAGTAGCGCGCCGCTAATCATAAAAAAGAGCGGCACCGAAATCCGGGCCACGGCATTGAACAGCAGCGCCGTCCAATAGCTGAATTGGGACACGTCCGGGAAACTGCGGTTGTAGATATTGCTCACATGGATGGCAATGACCAAGATACAGGACACTGCGCGAATGATCTCAAAATGCAGATTCTTCTTCATGGGGCCTCTTTCCTTTCCGGCTGGCCTAAAAATCCAGATAATATCTTACTGTCCGGCCCGGCATCTGTCAAGCCCTTCCTGCCAGAAAAGGCCTTGACAGCCACACCGTATCCCGAGTAAGATGGAGGAAACTGCTTTTTTAGGGAGGAAGTCCATCCATGTCCACACCGCTTGTCAGTATCGTGGTCCCCATCTACAATGCGGCGCCCAATTTGGCCGGCTGCATCCAGAGCATCCGCAAACAGCGGTATGAAAATCTGGAAATCCTGCTTGTCAACGACGGCAGCGAAGATGTCAGCCTACCCATCTGTGACATGTATGCCCGCGTGGACCCGCGCATCACAGTCATCAACCGCCCCAACAGCGGTGTTTCCGCAACCCGCAATTATGCCATCGAACACGCCCATGGCGACTATCTGCAATTTGTTGACAGCGACGACTGGCTGGATCGCAACGCCACCCGTCTGCTGGTCGAGCGCGCGCTGGAAACCGACTGCGATATGGTCATTGCCCGCTATTGCCGGGTGGACGGCGAAAAGCAAACCGTACACGGTTTTCTCAGCGAAGGCCCCTGCCTGTCCCAGCAGGATTTGGCACGCCATCTGCTCGAAGAACCGGCCAGCTTCTACTATGGGGTGATGTGGAACAAACTCTACCGCCGCAGCATCATTGACGCCCATCACATCCGCTGCAACGAAGAAATGACCTGGAGCGAGGATTTCCTCTTTAATCTGGAATATATCCGTTATGCGAACTCGTTTTGCGCGCTGGAAACCCCGATCTACTATTACCGCAAAAACAACAAAAGCATCACGGCCACCAAAGTCAATCTTTTAAACGCGGTCAAGGTTAAGACCAGCCTTTTCCCCTACTACAAGCAGCTGTATACCGACATTGGCCTATATGAACAGTTCAAACCCCAAATCTATCGTTATCTGGTATCCAC
>JAUMSA010000147.1 GCA_031293105.1 Butyricicoccus sp.
CCCTTTTGAACACCTTTTGAAAAAACTATAAATTGTATGGAGAAGAAAGCTTTGATACAATAAGCATAGCGGCAAAGATCCCGCCGGGGCCCCGCCGCTATGCTTATAAGAATTTGTGTCAAAATGGATTTTCCAAAAGGATGATAGATATGCTTGATCTCCATACCCATTCCACTGCGTCCGACGGCCAGTATACGCCGACCGAGTTGGTGCATCTGGCCGCGCAGAAGGGCGTAACCGTCTTATCGCTGACCGACCACGATACTACCGCCGGGCTGGCTGAAGCCGCACAGGCTGCCGCCGGGTGCGGCATTCATTTTATCCCTGGTATTGAACTGGATACCAAATATCCAGGCATCCGAGGGAATTTTCATATGCTCGGCTATGGCATCGACCCAGAACATCCGGCATTGGCGGCCCAGTGTGCCGATTTTGCCGAGCAGCGGTTGCAGCGTGCGAACCGGATTTTTTCCTATCTGGAGTCGTACGGCATCCATCTGGACCGCGACAAGGTCTTTGCCTATGCGGGCCCGGGCGTGATTGCGCGGCCGCACTTTGCCCGCGTGATGCTGGAATCCGGTTATGTGTCCAGTATCCAGGAAGCCTTTGACCGGTATTTGGACACCCCAGAATTTCAGACCATCGACCGCCCCAAGCCGCACCCAAAGGAAGCCATTCAAATGATTCGGCAGGCGGGGGGCATCCCGGTCTTGGCCCATCCGTATCAGATGAAACTCGGGGAACATTCTCTCCCGGCGCTGCTCGAAGAACTCAAAAACGACGGACTGGGCGGTTTGGAATGCTATTACAGCACCCATACCGCCCAGCAGACCGAGGAGTTACTTGCCTTGGCGGGCCGGTATGGCCTATATATCACCGGCGGCTCGGACTTCCACGGAGAAAAAATCAAACCGCAGATCGCGCTGGCAACCGGCATCGACCACACCTTGCAGGTGCGGACTACGCTGCCGCTTTGTCCTACCATATAGGAGCATGGCAAAAGGGCTGGAGATTCCCGCAAAATGGGAATTCTCCAGCCCTTGCTTGCATATTAGTCGCTGTAAATAAGCAGAATATCGGAATTATATCCTGGAATGTATCATTGATAAAGAAATCCCTAGCTTTTTCAGCACAGTCTTATCTATGAAGTCACCAATTATATTCCCTGGGATCACTTTCTTGCAAAAACTTCAGGAATCGGCGGACGCCGTCGGTGATCGAAATGGTCGGTGTATAGCCGAGTAAAGTCTGTGCCTTTTTCAGGTCGGGGCAGCGCCGCTGCGGGTTGTCGGTCAGATAGTCCTGGTCGCTGGATACCTGGAAGACGACCTTGCCTGTATACCCCAGCAGTTCACGGCCCGCCTCCATAAAATAATTCGCAAGCTCGCGGACGGTGATTTCCGGCGATTCGCTTCCCATGTTGAAATAATCGAAGCGGTCATGCAGCAAGATTTTGAGGTCCCCGGCAATGCCGTCCGCGACATAGGTGAAGGTGCGCGTCGGCGTACCGTCGGAATAGATGACGAGATCCTCATTGGCCAACACATTCTTGGCAAAGTCGGGGGGCAGCCGCTGGTCATCCAGCCGCATACCGGGGCCATAAATATTGAAAGGCCGTACGATGCGGATAGGCATCCCATATTGCTTGGCAAAAAGGGTGCACATGGTTTCCCCGAAGCGCTTGGATTCATCATAGCAGGCGCGGGGGCCGGTGCAGGACACTAGGCCACGATACTCCTCATCGGTCGGGATGTGGGCGGCATCCGGGTCGCCATAGATTTCGCTGGACGAATAAAACAAGAAGCCCCGGTGGGGTTTGTCCTTGTAAAAATCGAGCAGACGCCGCAGGCCCCAGATATTCGCGTCCAGCGTTTCGATGGGATATTTGCGGTAATAGATGGGCGAGGCGATCGACGCCATATGGATGATATAGTCGGCTTCGGCCGCCCCATCCAGCTGAGCCAGATCGTCGGCGGCAATGTCAAACGGCCGGATTTCAAACAGGGGGTCGGCCTGAAAATCCTCCATCCAGGCCGGCGTGCCCAGACCAAAGTTATCCAGTCCGATGACCTTTTGAAGGGCAAGCGTTTTGGCATGTGCCCGGAAAAAATGCAGGAAATAATAGCCCAAAAAGCCCGCACAGCCGGTCAGCAGGATGGTAGAGCCGGAAAGTTTATTTTGTTCGGCCGATGTGAGCCGGGAGAGCGTATATTGTAAATCTTCGGTCAAAGTAGGGGACATGGGGTACCTCATTCTACATCGTATCGGCGGTAGGAGCGGGGCTCCTTGGCTTGTACCGCGGCCGGGATGTTCACAACGCCGCGCGGTCGGCCATTGCAGAAGTCACAGCCGCGGAAGCTGGTTTTTGCCAGAAAGCGTTGCAGCGCATCGGTTAGTTCGTCCTTGGAATACTGCGAGAGCAACAAGGATTCATCGGCCGCGGCCGGGATGGCGTGCAGCGCCTGCGCATTGGCCAGGAAGGGACAGATAAACAGACGGCCGCCCCGCAGGGTCAGCAAGCGGCTGGCGCAGCAGTCACCAAAGACCTGGGCCAATCGTTCGGGCGACCGATGATGTTCGGTAATGCTGGCGCAATCGGTCCATTCGGTGACATCGGCCACACGGTAGAGGATGTGTTCGCGCTGGAACAGCGCTTCGATCTCCGGAATATGGCGGGAAAGCGGCCCGTAATTGCTGATGTTGACAAAGACCTTGGGATGCTTCAAGCATTCCAGATTTTCCCCCGTGGGGACGATGGTGCCATTGGAGAAGATATGGATAAATTCAATCTTATCGTGCCCTGCAAAATGCTGGACATAGCGGTAGAGATGCCTGGATACAAAGGGTTCGCCGCCCAGCAGGCGCAGCTGCTCGATGCGGTCCACACTATCCAGCACCTGGTCCGCGTCAGCCAGGGCCTGTTCGATGTCGGCATCCTTGGGCGCAGTAAAATACTGCATCAAATTGCTACAATCCCGGCACCGCAGCGAACAGCGGTCGGTGATCGGCAGTTCCAGGCTGTGTAGGACTAGCTGATGGGGATGGTCCTGGCTCCATTCCGATTCGATGCTCTGATTGATGAGCATGAAGTTATTGCCATATTCCCGGTGGGTCAAATCCATCGAACGCAGGACATCACCGCCTAGATAGACGGTGGGGCAAAGAGATTGCGCCTGCGCGAGGAGCATCTCCTGGATGGAAGCGCCGGCGCACAGCACAACCGCCACTGCCTCGTCGGTGATCGCTTCCGGCTGTTCGACCGGGATGCCCTGGTAGGTCTGGCCGTACTTTCGGTTGTCCCAGATGGCGCGCACGGTATAGCCATGGGCTAAAAAGGTGTCCAATGCGGCTTTGCCGTCCCGTCCAAAGGGGAAAAGGATAATCGGGCGATGGGCAAGCTGCTCAAAATCGGCCTTAGAAATCATGATGTTTCACCATCCCGTTTTAAAATCCAGGGAAGTGTGGTCAAACCCTGGGCGTGGAAATATTTTTCAAGTTTTGCACCGACTCCCCAGTTGTTTGTAATCAGAATCGGGATGTCTTTGCAAACTTCCTGGGCCTGTTCACGCGGATAGACCGGAATGGACTGCCCCAAGGGCGTCTGGACGGACGGCACATGGTTATCGATCATGCCCACCACCTGACAGCCATACAGAGACAGATAGTCAGCCAGGATGCGCGAAATCTTGTTAGCAGGCGCCAGGAAAACATGCTTTCCTTCATAAAGCGGCAGGCTTTCAAACAGGATATCGGTGAGGTATTGCGCCACCCCGACGGCCTTAACCGCCTCGGCCTGCAAGGGCTGGAGGTTCAAGGCATGGCGGCAAGGAGTCTCCTGTTCGGCTAGCACGTGGACAATGTTGAGCGAACACTTGACCAGAAGCTGCGTATACACCGCCTGTCGCACATGGTCCCCAGTCTGAGTCCACATTGCAATATCACGGCACAATGCCATAATATACGGCTCATATGGTTTGATCGGATAGGTGCCATGGTGTTTGGTAGCCAGGGAATTTTCCGACACCCCGCGCCGGTAGCAGTAAAAATACCCGGGGATGCAGCCAACCGCTTGCACTTCCCGAAAGGCATCCAGCAGGAAGGCAATATCCTCATGGGCATACAGGTCGGGAAGCCGGAGGTGGTGCCCCTCGATATGGGAGCGGCGGAACAGATAATTCCAAAGCGGCATATGGACACGCATGGGATATTTTTCGATGTACGCGGTCGCATCCAGAATTTCAGGCTCCTCAAAATAGGGGTAATCCCACCGCACACCGTTGAATTCGTCGATCACATCGATGGCGATCAGCCCGACCGATGCCGGCATACGCTCGATCTGGGGGATGATGGCCGGAAGGTTTTCGGTGCAGATCAAATCATCACTGTCCAGGAAGAAAATCCATTCGCCTTGGGCGATCTCCATGCCGCGATTGCGTGCAAACCCGGGGCCATGGTTTTCCGGAAGATGGATGACATGGATATGCGGGTATTGGGCAGCGTATTGGTCGCAAATGGCCGCGCTGCGGTCGGTCGAGGCATCATCGACCAAGATGATTTCGTAATCGTCCCAGGCATCGGAAAGCAGGCTGTGCAGACAGCCTTCGATCAGCGTTTCCCGGTTATAGATTGGCACAATAAAAGAAATTAGCATGGAATTTATATCCCCTCGTAGTCACTGCGGATTTTTTGTAAGCATTTGCGCACCTGCGGATCGTTTTCCAAGTGCTTTTCTTGTACATAGGTTTCCCACTGCGCAAGGTCGGGGTTTTGGTATGCATCGAAATCGTCCGCCAGGGTGACCTGCTTGTCTGCCGGCCAGAAATCCAAAAATTCCGCCAGGGTTTGAGTATGGGCGATGCCGTCGAATCCGGCCTGCCGCAGAGCCAGGGCGTGGGGATGGAAGATCACCCCTTGCGCAAAGTGATAACATACCCCGGGGTTTAAAATCATGTTTTTCAAGCGGCCGGCCATGGTCTGGGCGGCAGATTGTTCGTTTTCGGACGCATACAGGACGATCCAGTCCCGATGGCTGTCCGAAAGAATCCGGTTGAGCCAAATACCGAACGGAAGATCATCCGAGCGCCCGGAAAGCGGCGCCAAGTCGAAATATTTGGGGTACAAGGCGCGGTTTTGGCGGGACATGCGCTCGGTATGGTCGGTCAGATAGCGGTCACTGGTTTCGGGCATGGCCGTGCCTTGGGCCGCATCGGCTGCGGTGAACAGGCAGACCCGGCCACGCGCCAGCTTTGGCGAATGCTGCTTTTCCAGCATGGCATACACAGTAGGGGAGGCGTCATCGATCTCCTCCGACGCCAGCCGGC
The DNA here is from genome assembly GCA_031293105.1 of Butyricicoccus sp. Classification (GTDB taxonomy): domain Bacteria; phylum Bacillota; class Clostridia; order Oscillospirales; family Butyricicoccaceae; genus Butyricicoccus_B. Next base: position 5,322 of record JAUMSA010000147.1, read on the forward strand.
CGCGGTTGAACAGCGCGCCGCCGCAGATCTCACACCAGCGCAGCTGGTCGCCGAATTCCTCCGGGGTACGCTTCCACCAACCGGGCTCAATTTTCCAGCCGCCGGGTCCATCGAACAGCATATCGAGCGCACCGGCTACTTCGCAGAAAAAAGCGCCCTTGGGCGTGATGGTTGCACTCCAGGAATTCTGCACCCAGCACCGGTCCCGCAGCGGATACCAATCTTCGTCGGCAATGCCGAGGTCTTTCCGGCTGACCAGCAAGGGCTGGTGAAGCGACTCATTCTGGTGGTCGTTGATATTCTGGAAACTGAATACATCCTGGATCAGCTCAAAATGCCGGTAATAAGGCTCGACCATGGAGGTCCACAAGCCGGGGCCTTGCCGCTGGTTCAGGCTTTCATCCAGGATATAGTTTTTGTCATAGATATACCGGGAAAAGTCCGCGATCGGCTTGCGTGCATCCCGCAGCGTATGGCGGGAGGGATGCTTTTTGGCCAGGTACCGCGCCATTTGCTCAAACTGCGGATGCAGCGTCGGTTCGCCGCCCATCATGCCCACGCAGCGCGGAAAATCCGCCAGGGAATCCACAGCGCGCCGGAAGGTCTCCATATCCATAAAGAATGGCTTGCGGTGATGGCCACAAAAGCGCGTGCAGTTGGAACACTGGTGGGTACAGGCATTGGTGATATCGATTTGTATGGTGCGCATTTGGGCTGGTGATCTCATGAAAGCACCTCATTTTTGTAAATATAGGTCTGCATCAGACGGTTTTCCCGTTCGGTCGTCCAGCGGGTACCCAGCAGGTCATCGGCATGCCGCCGCAGAAACGTCTTCATATATTCCAATTGTGGTTCGCAGCCGATGGCATCGCCGGTTTCGATGCGCTCCACCATAGAGATCATGTAGGATACCCGGGCATAGCGCACCTGTTCGGCAAGGTCGGGTACATGCTGGGTGATATAATCCACGCGTTCATCCTGCATGGCCAGATAATCGTCCAGCACATCCGGGGTCAGGTGATTGCCCGACAGGAAGGCTGTCATATTGCCATCGTGCTTGCGTTTGATATACAGCGGCTTGCCGCAGGTCACGACCGTTTGGGCACGGGCAAACAGACGATAGATAAAATGGATATCGTCCACGCGGGTTCCTTCGGTCCACCGTAGGCCGTCGAAAAGCGTGCGGCGGAACAGCTTGGTTCCGGGGTTGGTGTTGTAGAGTTTGCGCTCGAGGAACGCGGACAGGCCATCGCTGCCATGAAGGACATACTCGCCGTCGTACACATAAAAATCCTCCAGCTCTTCCCCATAGGCATTCTGGCACCCGACCACGGCAATATCGGCCTGATGGGTTTGCGCCATCTGGAAAAGCGTCTGCATCATATCCGGGCAGCAGTAATCGTCATCATCTACCATGGAAATATAATCGCCAGACGCCTGGTCCAGCCCGAAATTTCGGGCTCTTGCCGCGCCGTGGTTTTCTTCCAGAGAAAAATATCGGATGCGGGTATCCTGCTGCGCATAACGGCGGCAGACCGCATCGGTCTGGTCGGTCGAACCGTTGTTAATTAGGATCAGTTCAAAGTCCGGGAAGGTCTGCCCAAGCAAACTATCCAGCATCCGCGGCAAAAGCGTCTGCCGGTTGTAGGTGCTCAAAACAATCGAAATCGGGAATGCCATGAAAATTCCTTTCTCTTAGTTGGTTTCCAGCAGGTGCATATCGCTCAGAAAATGACGTTCGCTGTCTGTAAACCAGGGGTATTGCGGAAGGAGAGGGCGGCAGGCTTGCAGAGTTTTCCGCATCTCTTCTGCGATCGCGTAGCAGGAGGTAACTTGCAAGCGGTAGATCCGCTGGTACAACGAGATCATAAACGAAAGCTCACAGTAGTGGACATACCCGGCAAGTTCGGGCATCTCCTTTTGCAGGAACTGGGTGCGCTCGCGGTTGGATGTCAAATACTTCTGCATCTTCTGCGGGGTGATCTCCGCAGCCGTATTGAGGCCGCTCAGGTTTGCATCGTGCCGGTAGAAAGAATACTTCGGCTGGCCGGTCGCAACCATACGCCGGATGCGGTTGATGCGCCGGTATTCCCGGTAAACATCACTCCGCCACTTGGCAATGGGCAGCCCAATGTCGCAGACCGCTTTGCGGTACAGTTTGCCGCCTGCTGCGTTATTAAACTTTTCCCGTTTGAGCAGCTCCTGCATGGCCTGTATCCGGTCATAGACAAAGATGCCATCAAAAACGAATTTATCCTTCCGGCTGCCGTCCGGATAGACCCACTGCGACCCTACGGTGGCAATGTCGGCCTGATAATCCTGGCACAACCGCACCAGGGTTTCCAGGGCATCGGCGTCCATATAATCATCGTCGTCGATCTGCATATGATATTCGTCCGGCGGCTGGAAAATCCGGCGTTCCATTTCGGATACCAGTGGGGCGCAGGCCGGAAAATCCGGGTGCAGGATGATATTCTTCGGCATATGGATGGCTTGGATACGCCCATCCTGCCGCTGATATTGCTCGATCAGCTGCCTGGTGTCGTCGGTTGACCCGTTGTTGACGATCAGATAGGTAAAGTCGGTATAAGACTGCGCCAAGATATGCTCGATGGTACGCTGGAGCAGGTGGGCGCGGTTATAGGTTAACGTAAGGATTGTGACATTGGACATGATACACCCCACAAAGAGGAATCAGGTATATTCATAATGCGGATAGGATTTGATCTGCGTACACTGTATTCCGGGTTCAATAGTATTTGCTGAATAATAAGCACCGCCGGAACAATACTGACAGGCTTTTAGATACGGTTTGTCCAGTTCTGCCTGAATGGCTGATTTGGTTTGCTCCGGATCGATATGAACAAGATCGACAAATTCACAATCGTCCTGTGGAATCGCATGCATGGCATATTGGTAGGCAATGCGTCCACATCGGAACCATTTTCCATCTTTAAGGGCAACGCATTGGTTTGCAAAACATGTTTTTGCAACTCTTTTTAGTTCAGCTTCTGAATATCCGCGGTACGAAAAATCACCATAATCCACCCACTGCGATTCTTTGGTATAAACAGCATATAAAATATGATATTGATCCAAAAGGTTGCAAAGTTGTGCGATTTTCTGCTGCGGGGCGCCATAATCACTGATATTGACAATGAGACGTTTACACTGACGCATGATTTGCAGCAAATGTTCATTTGGCATGATCGTAGCATTTGTTACAAGTGACATACGTGCAAACGATTGGAAAGTATCACAGAATATACAGAATATAATATATTGATCCAAATTTGGATGACATAAGGGTTCTCCGCCTAAAATGGATAGTTGCAACGCATATGTGTGTGATAATAGGTTGCGGATCGCCGGCTTGTCCTGTTCGAAATCACTGTTTTGGGGCGATTTTTGATAATCCACCAATGCTACACAGCCGTCACAGCAAAGCGTACATTTTTCGGTAATATTTAAGTTGAGATTGCGCAGGATAACATTGTCCCCATTGTCATATTGACGCAGGAAAAAGCCTTCCTGCACATCAAACAGCGAACCGGTATAGTCTGCCGTTTCCGCATCATCCCATGCGGTACCGCTGAATACCCAATAGTAATCAATCAGCGTGCAGCCGATTGGCTGCAATTTTTCGCGAAGGTCTTTTAGAAAACGCAGGGAACAGATAACAACAATATCTTGCGGCGAGATATATTCAACTGGATGCAGCGGGTAGGAGAGAAACTCCGATTTTTTGGCCGACCAGTAGGTATCACAGAAGCATTTTACGGGAATCCCCTGCTTTTGGCAGGCAAGGAGCGTTGCCTTTGCAACATTACCAGCCCCGAACAGGACAACCGGCTTGGCCGCCTGCTGCATCATTTCCAGATATTTTTTACCCTCCATGGGCATGTCAAATATCATGCTGGTTCACCCTTTCTAAGATTTTCTGTTCATGGCCGTCAATAATATCGCTGGGGTTGCTGAATTGCGAAAAGCGTGTGCAGCCCTGACAAATGGCACAGGTTGGCGTCTGCTTTTGCAACAGGGATTTTTGCAGCACCATGAATTCCTCGTCCCATAAATCTTTGAGGGGCTTGTTAAAAATATTTCCCATGGGCGGTGCAGAGGTCTCATAGCGATTGGTCAGGCAGCAGGGGAAAACATCGCCAAAATCATCGATGAAAAGCGTATAAAAAGGCAGGGAACAGATCTCCATATGAGACGTATCAAACTGAAATTTGTTGGAGGATTCCTCGGGATGGAGGGCATATTCCCCAATGCACTGCTCCACAAAAAGGGAATCCGCATGGCCGTCAAACATTTGATAAAACTGTTCCTCTTCCCCATCATCCAAAGCGATATCGATCACTTTTATGTGCAGGGTACACTGTTTGCGATGTTCATAAAAGTAGAAAAGCTGCTCTTTGATGCGGTCAAAATCGACGGCTGTCTTGCAGATTTTTTGATATTTTTCCGAGGTAATACCTTGCAGTGAGACTTTGAGCGTATCCAGTCCGGCATTGATCAAACGGTCAGCATAGGTATGGGTGAGCCGATTTGCATTGGTGATGACCTTAACCTGGCCTGCCAGCCCACGCTGCTTGAGCAGCGCGATCATATCCGGCAATTCGGGGTTCAGGATGGTTTCACCGTTAGCGACAAAGGATACCTGTTTAATCGACTGAGGAAAGGCAGCTAGCTGATTGGCGAGCACAAGAAACTGCTCCAGCGTTAACATGGAAACATTGCGTTGCTTATTTGTAAGACCGCAGTAGATACAGCGAAAATCACAGATGTTGCAAGGGGAGATTGTAATGCCAAACGGCGTATCCAGGGGAAGTACCTGATACAAGGCCGCCCGATTCTGGTCGGTTGTGGCAATGTGCTTACTCATGAAGGTTCCACCTTTCCAGAATGGCTTCCCGAGCATCGTCCAAATAGTTTTCCGGGCGCATTAAATTTTTCCAGATCGTGCAGTTGGAGCAAAGGGGGAGCTGGTCGATTTGGCCGCGCAGCATGCTCTCGCATAGGGTATGGATGTGCTGATTCCATACTTCTTTGAGAGAATGGGTATAAATGTTGGAAATATGAAATTCCGTGTTGCAGCAGGGGACAATATCCCCATTTTCCATGATGTCCAGGAAATAAAACGGGAAATAGCAGACTTTTGCGTTATGGATGTCCAGGCTGTCATCCCAACGGTTGCGCTCATCGATAATTCTTCCATTTTCATCGGTTTCATTGAGGTTTTCGATTTGCACAAAATCTGCGATCGGCTCGAAAATCTCAAAAAAGCGTTTGTCCTCTCCGGCGGCAAAATCCAGGGCCGCATCGGCACATTTGATATGGAGTTTGCAGCTTCCGCGGATGGAGGAGAAATAGGTGAGTTCATTTACCAAATGGTCAAAATCCATATGCGCACCGCACATGGTGCGATAGACTTCTGAACGGATGCCCTGAATGGATACCTTGAGGACATCCAAGCCGCTTTGGATGAGTTTTTCCGACCATGCATGGGTCAGCAGCAGGGCATTGGAGGAAATTTTGACTCGTTCCGCCACGCGTGCCTTCAACGCATGGATCATATCCGGAAGGTTTTGATTGACCAGCGGTTCACCGGGACCGATCAGTGTGATTTGCTTGATCGGTTCGCCGAACTCCTCCAATTGGGATACGATCCGTTCGAAGCAGTCGTCCGAAATTATGGTCGGCACATAGGTTTTGTTCTGAATGTCTTCCTGTTTCTTTTTCGATCCATGATAACAGTATTTGCATTGGATATTGCAAATGTTATTGGGAGAGATCGCGACCGAAAGAGGCGTCCGGAGGGGAATCATTTCGGATAATTGATTTAATTTTGTGAAGTTTGCTGTTGCTTTATTATTCATGGTCATACCTCACAGTGCATAGCATACTGCATCCGTCAAGCCAGATCCATAGTGGCGCAGATAGATTTGATAGGAAGGATGCAGTTCTTTGATTTTCAGCGGCAGGTCCAGAATATCAAATCCACCGTGTTCAAACATATTTGTCAGATGATAAACACACACTGCAAGTTTTGGATGACAGCGGGCGATCGTCTGCCGGGCACCTAGCAGGGCCTTTTCCTCGCTGCCTTCAACATCCAGCTTGATCAGCGTTACATCTTTGTCCTCTACGATTTCGTCCAACGGTGCGGCTAAAGTCGGCACATTTCCAGTCTGTTCTACCATCGAACCGGAACCATGGGCATCAAAGAAAAGGGAAGATTCGCAATCCCAAAGAGCTTTTTCAATATAACGGATCGAACCCGAAAAATTCATGCGTCCTAGCCGCGCTTTGGCCTTATTGATGATATCGTGCATAGGTTCACATAAAAAATAGGTGTCAAAGGACGGTACCAGCCCGGAAAAGACCGAGAAGGTATCGCCCGTATAACCGCCGCCATCGACGACCGTTTCGTCGGCAGATAGGGCATACAGCGAAGCATCAAAATACATGGTTTCCTGCGACCGGATCTGCTCGATATACTGCGCATCAAAGGTGTGCAAGTAATTGAGATATCCGTATAAGACTTTCCGGGACTGCTCATCGGCCAACAGGGGAAGAAGCTTTTGCAGCTTGTCCTGATTGTTTTGAATAAGCGCCGGAACATCCAACTTGGATACTGCTGCATACCCATTGAATTCCTCAAAAATCAGATTTTCTGCCGAAAATCCAGCCTTTCGAAATTGCTGCATGATTTCCAGTGCATAGATACGCGAGCCGATTAAAATAATGGCATCGGGATGTTGTTCCGAAATCTCTGCAAAAGATAAAATCGGGATTTCGTGAAGCTTTTGACCGATTTTGTGTGTCGCATTGTCACCCAATCCGGCAATTTTAATGCCCAATTTCTGCATGACACAAAGCAGATTTTCTCCAACCCCGCCAGATGGAAAAATAAAGATCTCGCGCTGCGTTGTTTTTAACCTTTGGATAACTTGTTCGATTTTATGGTAATCGGTTTGACTCAAAAGCGTCATTGGTTCCATGTATCCTTCCCGCCAAAGAACAGCTTGGCTGCGCCAACCACAGTGATGGCCATGGACTTCGGACGAGCCTGACTATTTTGGTAAACATATTGCAGATCCTGCCGCAACTGTTCATCGAGAACCGGATTTTGCAGATTTTCCGCAAAATAGCTGTCCATATACTTACGAGATTTTGCATCGGTCTGGTACCAATAATCAAATGGCATGGACGCGATGCGGCTGGCTTTGATCTTTTCGTCCAGCTGGAAACGGTGGCGCAGTTTGGTCGGAAGCGGATCTTTGCTGCACCGTAGATACTGTGCCGGCGAACCGTAGCGCATCATCTTGCCGCACCACTTTTGCAGGCGGGTATCGTTATAGCGTGCGTTGAGTTTTTCCAGTTTGAACTGTTTTGCAGCTGGATATTTGGTAAACAGCCATTTGTGGTAGATGTAGTAATGTGCGCGTAGATTCATAGGAATACTCAAACAATAATCTACTAAATCAGGGTACAGTCCAGGAAAAGAATCCGAAACGTCATAAACAGTTAGAGCACGCCCATTATTAAATTTATTGAAAAATACCGAATAGATACTATAAATATCTTCGGTTTCATATTGTTTCAAATGTTCCTTGGGGCATTTGTCAAGCAGCAAAGAACTATAAATATGCATAGGCTTTGTTGGAGGACAATCTTTCGGAATCCCTTTGAAAACACCTGTCGTTAAAATAGCCTCTGAAAATCCCCCGCCGTGATTAAGCCCATATGTTTTATGATCGAGAGTAATGCTTTGTTCCGCTGGTGCAGTACAGTTGAGATAGTACATAAGTCCTTGTCCAACATAAACTGCTTCATCAATTAAACGCAGGAAATCATGTTTTCCTCCCGGTGTATCGGTGGACATAAAGATGATTTTATTTTTGAGATAGAGCGAAATTTCACGGGCAATTTGCTCATCCGCATAATTTGGTTGACCAGTGGTGAGGTTTACTACATTTTTATACCCCAGACTATCCGAAACAAAGGCGCAGGCACGGGAATCGGTGCCGCCGGTCAGGGTGCGCAGATGGACCGAATAGCCATACTGCCGGTCCTTTTCGTATTCCAGTCGGATTGCTTGCCGGAACCGACGGTCAATGCCGGCAATAATCTCCTCTTCGCTGGCCTGGCTCAGGTCATACGCGTGGTTGGTAAAGCGGTGGTAGCGGATGCTTTCATGGCCATTTGGGCCAAGCTTTAAGTAGCAGCCTGCTTCGATCTTTTTAATTTCCTTTACAAAGGTGTCATCGGTGCCCATGTAGCCATAGGTCATCATGAGATAGGCGGCATCGTTATTGAAATGATACGGGATCTGCTGCGCCTGCAACGTCTGGCAAATTTGAATGGGGAGCGGCGCGACGATAAAATGTTTGCCGTCAAAATAATAAAACATTACCTTGCTGGCATATTTGTTGGCGAATACATACCAGGTATCCTGTTTTTTATCTAAAAATGCGCCGGCAAAGTTTCCAATCAGTTCGCTGTGGAAGGTTTCCCCTTTTTGTGCGGCCATGGTATGCAGCAGCTCAGGCATGGTGTTGCATTTATATTTTTTCTTGAGAATGGTATCGTTATAGATCACACCCTCCAGAACAAAGATGTAGTCTGCATCCTCACAAAAGACCTTATCCCGTAAGAACTTGTCGTTGGTTTTGCGGACAATTTCATAGGTTTCGTGGGGAATCTGCTCGGTGATGTCCGCGGTTTCCTTGGAAAACGAAGCAGGGATACCCTTCCAGTTGCTAATATAAAATCCGGTCATACGTAAACTCCTTATAATAAATGGTGTTGCTTGAGAAATGTCTTTTCCTGTTCGGTATACCAAGAATAGGTGTGCAGGAC
>JAUMSA010000204.1 GCA_031293105.1 Butyricicoccus sp.
TTCAATGAGTGCAAGCGAGGAAACCCGGAAAAAGGTGTTAGAGGCGGCTGATACGCTCAATTATGCGGCGACAAAGAGTCGGAAAGGGCGTAGTTTGAAGACTGCTTTGAACATCGGAGTAGCGATATCTTGCCCCTATCCCCAGCGGAGGGAGGCCTATGAAGCGCAGTGGTTGTCCAGCTTGGAGCAGATCTGTAAGGAAATGAAGGTTGCATGGTTTCCAATGCATTTCGAACCCATGGAGTTGGATTTAGCCAAAGAACGGAAACTGGATGGAATCCTGGCAATTGGGAACTTCCAGAACGCGCAGAAGAGCTGGCTATTTCGCAGATGTGAACATGTTATATTTATGGGAACATCGCCGGATGAATCCCGCTATGATGCCGTAGAGGTCAACCATGCGGCAGGAATGGCCCTGGCCATCGAATATTTAATGACGCATGGACATGAACGGATTGGGATGATTGGGCCGAGTTTAACCATGTATCATTGCATGCAATGTATGCCTTATGAGGTTTTGCAGGGCGTTTATTTGGATGCCATGCGCATGCATGGACTCGAAAATTGCAGTTGGGTTTTAACGGCTCCTGTGGACAGTCGGGAAACCAAACGTATTTTCCAGGAATATCTGCAATCCGGCCAGCCGCTCCCTACGGCGCTGCTCATGGCAAGCCATGAAAATGCAGTGGGCGCGATGGCTGCCTTGGAGGAGAAGGGGATTACCGTGCCGGAGGATATCTCCATTTTGGTCTTTTCAGATGTTGTACGGGATGTCCATGAGGCAAATCTAACAAGCATCGACCCACAGTTGGAAGAAATGTGTCGGGCAGCGATCCGCCTGCTGAATGAGCGTATGCCTGGACATACCATCCAAATTGTCCGGAGTGTTCCCAAAAAAGCATTGATTCCACCGGTTCTTATGCGCAGAAGAACGGTGTCCGACTCTCCGCAGGCTCAGCAGCGTGCAAGAGTAGGTATCTGGTGAAAATTCAAACGGCACACAGCCTTGGCTGTGTGCCGTTTTTGATAGTGCGCCTGGCATGGGCAATAACTTGGTGGTGAAAGTCCACTACAGACTTGGCAGTAGGAACTGTTAGCCGAAGGCAAGGGTATCCATCGTGAGGTGGAATCTGAAGGAAGCCGGATGTGGAGGCTGCGAAGTGCCGACACGGGCAAACTCCCGGTCTGACGAACAGAAATCGCATATGAGGCAATGCAAAGCGGACGAGTCTGCTATACAAGACAAAGTCCAATACTGCCCGAACTTTGCATTGTAAATGCGGCAGATAGATGGGAGGAAGGTTATTGCTCTTACCCGGGGAGGTCTTACGGACGCAGAAGTAGGGAAAAAATCCGAATCTGCGGAGTAAAGCTTGCCGTAAGAAGTCAGCAGAGGCCATAGTACCGAAAAAAAAAACGGGAAGGGCCGAACAATCGTAAGTCTTGAGTAAAGACCGGAAGGAGGACTGGTGCCATGACAGCAAAATACCGAAAGGGCTTCGTGCAGAGGGATAGCGTGGAACGTGAAGAGTATGCAAAAGTGCCGAGTGCCAGCCCTGGGGAAGGAAAAGAAAGAGACGATGCAGAGAACCTGCTGGAGCGGATTCTGGACAGGAACAACCTGAACAGAGCCTACAAGCAGGTCAAGCGCAATCACGGAGCACCTGGCATCGACGGGATGAGCGTCGAACAGGCCTTGCCGTGGTTGCAGGAACACAGAGCGGAATTGCTTCAAAGCATCCAGGAGGGGAAATACACCCCATCCCCGGTGCGGCGAAAGGAAATTCCCAAACCAGATGGAGGAGTGCGCAAACTGGGCATTCCAACGGTGGTAGACCGCATCATCCAGCAAGCCATTGCCCAACAGCTACATCCAATCTATGAACCGCTGTTTTCGGACGCAAGCTATGGCTACCGCCCCAAAAGAAGCGGACAGCAGGCGGTGAGCCGGGTAAAGAAATACGCAGAGCAAGGCTACACCTACGCAGTAGAAGTGGATTTGTCCAAGTATTTCGACACGCTGAACCACGAATTGCTCATGGAACTACTACGGAAACAAATCCACGACAAACGGGTTACGGGGCTGATTAAGAAGTACCTGAAAGCCGGGGTCATGGAGAATGGTATCATAACCAAAACAAGAGAAGGTTCCCCGCAGGGAGGCCCTCTATCTCCGCTGTTAGCAAACATCTACCTGAACGAGTTTGACCAGGAGATGACCAGACGGGGTGTGAAGGTGGTTCGCTATGCGGATGACATCGTGGTAGTGACCAAAAGCAAACGGGCGGCGGAGCACATGCTGGAATCCTGTCAAAAGTTTCTGGAAGGAAAACTGAAGCTGACCATGAATCTTCAAAAGAGCAAGGTGGTTAGTCTTTTCTCCAACCGTAACTTCAAGTTTTTGGGCTGCTGCTTGGGAAAGAACGGACGAGGCGTGTATATCCGAGTTCATAGAAACTCCCTACAGAAAGCGAAACGGAAGCTGAAAGAACTGACCAATAGGAGCCAAGGCAGGAATGTGCGCATGGTGATGGCAAAGGTGAAGGAGTTCATCCGAGGGTGGATTGGGTACTTCTATATTGCCGACATGAAGCGCATTTTGCAAAGCTGGAATAAATGGCTGCGGCGCAGAATCCGCATGTACATCTGGAAGCAATGGAAGAAGCCGAAAACCAGGGTGCAAAACCTGAAGAGGTTAGGTATCCCGGCATGGCAGGCTTACCAGTGGGGGAATATCCGCTTGGGTTACTGGAGAGTAGCTGGAAGCGCAGTTCTCTGCCGCTCTATTACAAACGAAAAGCTCGCACTGGCCGGGTATTACAACTTTCCAGCGCAGTACGAGCAAATTTGCAACCTGGACTTATGCGATTGAACCGCCGGGTAACGAACGGTACGCACGGTGGTGTGAGAGGACGGCCACTCAAATAATGGGTAGCCTCCTACTCGATTCTCACCGCTGTCCGTAGCGATTGGCGATAAAATCCTGCATGGCGGCGATGTTTTCCGCCGAGATGGGGATGAACTTGCCGCCGATGGCACGAATGCGGTAGTAAATCTCGGCGGTCATTTCGAGTACACGCGCGGTTTTGAAGGCAGCTTTCATGTCGCGTCCCACACACACCGCGCCGTGACTTTGCAGCAGACAGGCGTTGGCCTTTTGTCCAAGCGCCTGCACGCAGTGGGCAGCCAGTTCATCGGTGCCGGGGAGCGCGTAGGGCGCTGTGCGCACCTCGCTGCCGAGCGCCTGAGCGGCCTCATCGATGAGCAGCGGGATGCTCTCGCCCATGGAGGAAAACACGGTCGAATAGATCGGATGGGTGTGGACGATGGCGTTCACCTCCGGCCGCGCGGCATACACAGCGCGGTGCAGCCCATGCTCCACGCTGGGCACGCGGTGCCCGTCCACGACCGTCCCGTCCAGCCGCATGACCACCACGTCCTCCTCCGAACAGGTTTCATAGTTCATACCGCTGGGTGTGATGTAGATGAGGCCGTCGGCACCGCGCAAGCTGATGTTTCCCCAGGTCTCGACGGTAAAGCCTTCGTGCAGCAGCTTTTTCCCGCTTTCAATCAAAAGTGTCTTTTCGTGCATGGCAAAACCCCTCGCTTTCGTATCCATCGTATCATATCCAAGCCAAGCGGACAAGTTGGGGACTAAAGAAAGCGGGAGAGTTTGCAGCAAATGGGGGAAGCAAGCGCCTGAAAACGCAAAGATGAATTGCGCAAGATGTGTCTTGACAGTAATATTGACAGGTGATACAATAAGCGGGATACCAAAACAGACAAAGTAGGAGATCGGATGAATCAGAACTGTGATGTGATCATCGTGGGGACCGGCGTAGCGGGGCTTTATTGCGCGCTGAACCTGCCGGAGTATCTACATATTTGTATTTTAACCAAGCAAAAAGCCGAGGATGCCAACTCGTTTCTAGCTCAAGGCGGCATCTGCGTGCTGCGCGGCGAGGACGACTATGCCGATTATTATGAGGACACCATGCGGGCGGGCCACTATGAAAACGACCCGAAAACGGTCGAGCTGGTGCTGCGAAGCTCCAACACGGTCATCCGGAACCTGCTCGGCTATGGGGTGCAGTTTAACCGAAAAGCCGACGGACGCTTGGATTACACCCGCGAGGGCGCGCACTCCAAACCGCGTATCCTGTACCATCAGGACATCACCGGCCAAGAAATCAGCAGCACCCTGCTCGCGCGGGTGCGCGAGCGGGCCAATGTGGAGATTTGGGAAAACACGGCCATGGTGGATTTGCTCGTGCAGGACAACCGGTGCTGCGGCGTGGTGGCCGTGCAGCAAGATCGGGAACTGGTGTGCGTCCAAGCCCCGGCAGTGGTGTTGGCCTGCGGCGGGCTCGGCGGCTTGTATCAGAATTCGACTAGCTTTCCGCATATTACCGGGGACGCCCTGGCAATTGCGCTCAAACATCGGATTGCTGTCAAGCACCTGAACTATATCCAGATGCACCCGACCACGCTGTATTCCAAGAAAAAAGGCCGGAAATTCCTGATTTCCGAATCGGTTCGCGGGGAAGGCGCGCTGCTGCTGGACAAGCAGGGCAGGCGGTTCACCGACGAATTGCAGCCCCGCGATGTAGTCAGCCAAGCCATCTGGAAGCAGATGCAGACCGACGGCACCGACTACGTCTGGGAGGATTTGCGCCCCTTGGGGGAGAAGATGATTTTGGAGCATTTCCCGAACATTTTTGACCAGTGCCTGCAAGAAGGGTATGATGTGCGCACCCAGCCGATTCCGGTCGTCCCGGCCGAACATTACTTGATGGGTGGCATTGCCGTCGACCTGGCAAGCCGAACGTCGATGGACGGGTTATATGCCTGCGGCGAGACCAGCTGCAACGGCATCCACGGCAAAAACCGGCTGGCAAGCAATTCGCTGCTCGAATCCATGGTCTTTGCCAATCGCGCAGCCGATGATATTGTATTTGGCTGCCATCCGGCGCCGTCGGGGGCTGTGCGACCGGTTTCCCTGGCGCGGTATGAAAATCTGGATGCACTATTTCAGGACTATGCCCACACGGTTTTGAAACAAATTGAAAGGCTGAATCAACATGAATGAGATTACCATGAAAACCACCGTGGACCGGCTGCTTTTGCAGGCGCTGCAAGAGGATATTCCGGGCGAAGATGTTTCGACCAATGCGATTTTGTCGGAGAAAACGCCGGGAACCGTGGATTTGATTTGCAAACAGAGCGGCATCCTGGCCGGACTGCCGGTGTTTTGCCGGGTGTTTACCTTGCTCGATGATACGGTGCGGGTGGAGTGCTTCTTCCAGGACGGCGACCCGGTCGAAAAAGGGGATTTGCTCGCCAGAGTCCATGGGGATTTGCGGGTCTTGCTGTCCGGGGAACGGGTGGCGCTCAATTACTTGCAGCGTATGAGCGGCATTGCGACCTATACCCATCAGGTGGCCGCGCTGCTTAAGGGCAGCAAAACCAAACTGCTCGATACGCGCAAGACCACCCCAAACTGCCGCATTTTTGAAAAATACGCGGTCAAAGTCGGCGGGGGAAACAACCACCGGACCAACTTGTCCGACGGCGTGATGCTCAGGGACAACCACATCAGCGCCGCGGGCGGGATTGCGGCCGCTGTCGAGCGGGCGCGGGCTTATGCGCCGTTTGTGCGGAAAATCGAGGTGGAAGTGGAAACCTTGGAACAGGTGGCCGAGGCGCTGCAAGCTGGGGCGGATATCATCATGCTGGATAATATGCCGCTCGAGCGGATGCAACAGGCGCTTGCCATGATTGACGGAAAAGCCGAAACCGAATGCTCGGGCAATGTGACGCGGGAAAACATCGAGCGGCTCAAAGCCTTGGGTGTCGATTATATTTCTTCGGGTGCGCTGACCCATTCGGCGCCGATTTTGGATATCTCCATGAAAAATATGCGACCCACGCGCGAGAAAGATGTGTCCGTATGAGAGGAATCGAGCGTCAAACCGAAATCCTTCATATTCTGCATCGGCAAAACGCCCCCATCTCGGCCAAGCGGTTGGCACAGCGCTTCCATGTCAGCAGACAGGTGATCGTGCAGGACATCGCCCTGCTGCGCGCGCGGAACTACGGGATTCTTTCCACATGCCGCGGCTATGTCATCCCATCCCATCAACCCAAAAGGAGCATCCTGACTATGCATGTTCATCAACTACAAGAGGAAATTCTACGGCTCAAACAGGAAAAAGATATCTGCATTTTGGCGCATGCCTATCAAAGCCAGCCCATTTTGGAAGTGGCCGACTACATCGGGGATTCCTATGGACTCAGCGTGCAGGCCAGCAAAAGCACCCAGCAGAACATCATCATGTGCGGGGTGCGGTTCATGGCCGAAACCTGCAAGCTGTTGTGCCCGGATAAGCGGGTGTATCTGCCCAACCCGGTCGCGGGCTGTCCCATGGCCGAGCAGTTGGATTTGGAAAAGCTGCAAGAGCTCAAAAAACAATACCCGAACCATACCGTGGTCGCGTACATCAATACCACGGCGAGCCTGAAAACCGCCTGCGATGTCTGTGTGACCTCGGCTTCGGCGGTGGAGATTTGCAAGAAAATCCCCAACCGGCAGATTTTGTTTATCCCGGACCCGAATCTGGGCAGTTATGTGCAAAAGCAGATTCCGGACAAGGAATTCATCCTGTTCGATGGCGGCTGTCCGCATCACCAGCAGGCGACCAAAGAAGATGTCGAGCGGATGAAAACCCGGCATCCGGATGCCAAGCTGCTGGTGCATCCCGAGTGCGCCCCGGAAGTAACCGAGCGGGGCGATTATGTCGGCTCGACCACGGCGATTATGAACTATGTCGGGCAATCGTCGGCGCGGGAATTCATCATTGCAACCGAAAACAGCATCACCGAGCATCTGCAATATCAATATCCCGACAAGGTATTTTATCCGCTTACGGCCAAGCTGACTTGTCCGGATATGCGCATCACCTCGCTGATGGACATTTACCATTGCATCCAGGGCACAGGTGGCGAGGAAATTCAACTTGCAGACGAGGTTATGGAAAAAGCATCGAAGTGCATTGAAAAAATGATTGCGCTGGGAAAATAAAAAAACCAGGGGTTTCAACCCCTGGTTTTTTTACTGCATCCAATCCATCCACAATTTGGCGAACAAATTGTCCTTTAGGC
>JAUMSA010000251.1 GCA_031293105.1 Butyricicoccus sp.
CAGATGCTGATAGCAACAGCCTCCGCATTGACTCGCATGCGGGCATGCGGGCTCGATGCGATGTTTGGAACGTACCCGAATGCGTTCGATTTTGCCGTAAGCGAGCCGTTTGGTTACCTTCAGAATTTTTACATCGCAGTGGTCGCCCACCGCGCCGCCGGGGACAAAAACCGTCATGCCATCGATGTGTGCAACCGCCGAACCCTCCGCGGTATAGCCGGTAAACTCAGCATGATATATCTTGTTTTTCTGTAATGCCATAATTCCTCCATGTCATGATGTGCGCAATAAACCTTCCAACGCGGTGAAAGGGATTTCAAAGAATTGAGGCCCCGCTGCATAGGGTGCCAGGGTGTAGCAGGGATATACAAAGACCAGACTGTCATCGGTCAGCGAAAAATGTCCATCGGTTAAGCCGAGGCTTAGATTCTCTTTGGCATTGGCATCGTATGGGATTTGTCCCTCCTGCATCCGCTGATCTAGTTGTTCGGCGAGCAGGGCGAGCAGGGAAGAAGTGTAGTCGCTGCCCGGCTGAAAAAGGTCGGCAAGCGCGACCAAAGAGCCATCCTGCTTGTAAAAATTCTCACAAAAAATCTGCTGCTCCTCTTGTGCGCCACCCGTATAGCTTTGCCGGATGCGCTGGATGCAAAGATAGGTGTCATCGTTCCGCACGACCGAGTAGATTTCATCAATTGAGTAGGGACGGAACACCTGGTTTTGCTCTTGGGACTGTGCGTATGCCTCCTGCGCAAAATCGGCCAACTCCGTTTGCCATTGTTCGGTTTCTGCGGCGTAAAGTGCATCATAATATGCCGCAATCGTTTGCGCGGCGTCTCCGGTGACATACGATGCCATGTCGGGCTGGTCGGCCGTGATTTGCAGGACTACCGTACCGTCGGGAGCAGCTTCGGAATACAATTCGTTTTCTGCCTCTGCCGAACTGGAAGCCGGTGCGGACTGGCACCCAGAGGACAACATCAAAACAGACGCTGCCAAAACTGCGGCAGCCAATCGGGGGACATACTTCATAAAAACTCCTTGCCGGATTCAAAAGAACGATTGCTATGCGGTTATTATACCACATCGACCGAAAAAATTTAACCCTCATGCCGGGAAAGGTTTGGAAAGAGAAAAAGGGAGCGGGCCAACCTTCGGAAAAACGTATCGGTCGGACCCGCTCCGCTTGTGCGTGGCGATCTTATAGTGTGAATGGTTTGGGACAAGCCGCTTGTCCGCTGAACTGGGTTACAACAAATGGATAGCTGTTGGTATTGGCCTGCACGCCGATCTCGTCCAGCAAACGAACCATACGAGAACAGACTTGCAAATCGTGGTCATGCTGGGCAACGGACAGCTTCATTTTGCCGTTATACGAACTGATGAGTAGGCCATAGGGCTGGGAAGCGCTGGGCAGAACGGCGCCATAATCCAACACATAAGGGTGCATGGACGGCGGCAGCTTAAACGCCCCGACATTGGTGATGATAAAGCTGTCCGCATGGACAAAATTATGAACCATTTCTTTGGCTCGCTTTTCCTTTTCAGCTAAGGGGATGTCTTCGTTATGCAGATTGATGCAGGCATCACTGGCTGCCTTGGCACGGTACAGCAATTTTTCCGGCTGGATTTGGTCATCCAAAAAGGCTTTGCTCTTTTGGAAAACCTGTTCCAGAGGCAGCGATTCATAAGAAGCTTCATACGGCAGGTCGACAAAGCAGATAAAATACCGGCTGGTCACGCTGGGTACATAGGGGCGCAGATCGACGGGAATCTGTGCGATGACCGGCTTGTCGGAACCGTTGCCAAACTTGGAGTAAAACGCGCGGCAAAACAGGGGAGATAGGATGGTTAACGGGGACACATGATAGCGGTGCGCGGCTTCTCGCAGCTGCTGGAAGGGGAAGGTAATTTCGGTAACAATCTCGGGGGCATCACCCAAATCGCTGAGCTCGTCGGCATGCAGCGCTTCCGGCTTTTGGTAAATGCCTTCCGAGGAGTATTCCCGGTCCAGATGCTGGTAGGCATCTTCATTTTCCTCGAAGGTATAGATGGAATCCAGCGCCCGGATGGTTCCGTCGTTTTCGACTGGATGCCCGCACAGACGCAAATATGTAAACAGAACGCAGCGAATAAATTCTTCAAACCCGCGGCCATCGCTGATGCTGTGTTGATACTCCATGAAGATTTCGTTGCCGTGGCACCCAACCAGGAACAAATACCCGTGGGTATCCTCAGAGCCGATCGTGTACCGCATGGAACAGCCATCAAACGGCAGAACCACCGGGTCTTGCGCCAGCAGCCGATACACATACTGGGTATCGGTTGCTTCGATGCCGACAATCATAAACGGAAACCGTAGCAGGGAATCTTTGACGGCTTGCAACAAAACATCGGGTTTCACGGGTTCGGATAAACGAATGCGGTGGCGGGGCACACAGGCGCAATCGGTATGTGTACAATATAAGAAAATCTTTCCATAACTATCGGTACGGAGCAGCGGATTGCTCTGCAAATTCATACAACATCCTCCTCTTCGAGCAGACCGGCATGGACCGGTTTCCTTTTCATATTTATTAT
>JAUMSA010000252.1 GCA_031293105.1 Butyricicoccus sp.
CGGAACCCACCCAAGACCAGCACCGCCTCCCCGCCCGCGCGGCGGAGGATGGCGTCCACCCGGGCGCGCAGCACGCCCACCCGGAAGGGCTTGACGATATAATCATCCCCGCCGGCGCGGAACCCGGCGACTTCGTCGGCTTCGGTGTCGTTGGCGGTCAAAAAAATCACCGGCGCACGGCTGAACAGCCGGATTTCTCGGCACAGTTCCAGCCCGTTCCCATCGGGCAGGCCGACGTCCAAAATCACCAAATCGACCGGCTGTTCGAGCACCTTGCGGGCCTGCTGCGCCGAAGCGCACACGGTTACTTCCCGGCCCTCGCCCGCCAGCGCGAGCGCTACGCCCCGCGCTAACGGCAGATCGTCCTCGACAAGCAATAAATGCGGCATTTGCCTTCCCCTCCTTCCATTTCAAAAAGGGCTGCCCGGTTTGGGGCAGCCCGCGGGTCGTTAGGTTGAGGATATCATACTTTCTTCCGGCAATCAATCGGTCGTCCGGATGCGCTCGACGATGCTCTCCCCGGCCATGGAACGGTACAGCGCCAGCGGGATGAGCAATCCCAAGGCCACAAAGAGGGGCAGCACCAGCACAATCGGCAAAATGGTGAACCGGTACGAGAAGAACCAGAAGATCTGATTGCAGCCGCTCCCGATGGGCGGTCCGAACGCCACGCTGAGCAGCAGACTCAGGCCGAGCGCGAGCAGGGCGTAATACAGCCCTTCGAGCATGAGCATGCGTTTGAGCTGCCGCCCGGTCATGCCGATGGCCTGCAAGACGGCGAATTCGTGTTTGCGGGTGAAGATGCCGGTGAGCACGGCGTTTAAAAAGTTGAGCACGCCGATGAGCCCAATGATGGCGCTGAGCGCGCCGCCCAGGGTCAGGAACATGGAGCGAAAGCCCTCAAACTCGGCCTGATAGGTCGCTTTACTCTCGTAATCCAGCGGCTGCACATGCTCCGTGTAGTCGGCCAGAAAGGCTTCCATGGCGTCGTTCGCCGTGTCCTCGGTGTCAAACACATAGGTCATAACCGAGCTCGTGCCGGTGTCCTGCATGAACTGCTGGGCGCCCATAACGAACTGGTCGGCGCCATAGTAGCGGTAGTCGAGCGAACTGGGAATCAAGACAGTCGCCGCTACCGTGTATTCCTTGTCGCGGTAGGTCTTGGCGCGCGAGCCGATGGCCCGCTCGCCGGCAAAGGCCGCGTCCACCTCATCCGCGGGGATGATCTCGCCCGTGTCTTGATAGTAGTATTCCAACGCCTCAACATAGCGCAGGTGCACGGTGTCGCCCACCTTGGCCCAGTGGGACTGCTCCTCCAGGTCGCCGTAGTCGTCGGTGCTGTACACGGCCGCGACCGCGTTGGAGTCCGGGTCGGTCAGGGCGGACAGATCACCCTCCAGCACGGTCAGCCGCGACAGTGGGAAGTCCTCCATGCCGTACAAACTGACCCGGTCGGCCAGCAGGCCGTCTGCATCCCGCTCCCGATCTGCGACCATCTGGTCGAGCGTCTCTTCGGTGTTCCAATGACCCCAGTTTTGGCGGTACCAGTCCTCGGTAACAAATTCCTGCACGTTGGTCACTTGCCCATAGATGCGGCCGGAATCGGTGATGCCGCCCTGGGCATCGATGTCCGCAATCACATTTTCGGGCACGGCTTCGTCGGTCGAGGAAAAGCCCACGCCGGTCTGGAAATAGGCTGCGTCGCCGACGACAAAATCCACCGCCGATTTATTGGCCAGGTATTTGTCCATGTCAAAGCCGATGGCGAAGGTGTAGGTCAGTTGCAGCAGCACCACCGCGAGCGCGAGTGAAAGCACCGTAATCGTCGTTTTGCCGCGGCTGCGGCCGAGGTTGGCCCACGCCATGCGCGGTAGGCTAGCCCCGCCCCGCTTGCCGGTGTGGCGCGCCCGCTTTTTGGAAACACTCGCATCGGTATAGCGAACCGCTTCGACCGGCGAGACCCGGGCCGCCATTTTCCCGGGCTTGCGACAGGAAATCCGCACGGTGATGAGCGAAAAGAGGGCCGCTCCGACAAAAATGAGCGGGTTAAACGAAACAAAAGTATCGGTGTAGGAAGTGCGCTCCATGATAACCGGCGTGAGCCGCACACCGACCAGAAAACCGACACCCCACCCGAGCGGGATGCCGAAGGCCGACAAAATATAGGCCTGCCGCCGAATCATGCGGCGAATCTGCTTGCCGGTCGTGCCAATGGTTTTGAGTAGCCCATAAAACCGAATATCACTCGTCACCGAGATCTGGAACACATTATAGATGATGAGGTAGCCGGTGAACATGATGAGCAGCAGCATGGCGACAATCGCAAAAACGCTCATCGGGTCGATGGCAGCGTCGAGCTGCGCGGCGGTATAGCCCCAGTTGACGCCAATGGCAATGTAGTCATCCGCCGTCGGGTCATCGCATTGGTAGCCGTGGTTTGCCAGCACCTGCTCGGCCTTTTCGCGGATGCCGAAGGCGCTGTCGAACATCACATCCAGATGCCATTTCCCGGTCTGGCTCTGGGGCGCACACGCAGACAGCGCGCACAGTTCCTCGGCTGCCGAGCGAGGCAGAATCACATTGGACGCCACAATCGCGCTGTCATACTCCCACCAGCCGGAAAGGGTAAAGGTGCGCTCGACATATTGCGCATCCGGCGTATTTTCGTCGATGCCGACCGGGATGGTAAACTTGGCGCCCACCTTGGGCTCGACCCCGAGCAGGGCGAGCACGCGGGTGTCGGTCGCCGCTTCGTCCGTACCTTCGCGGGGCAGGCGTCCTTCCTCCGGCTCGATGAAATAATGCCGGGCCTCGTTTTCGCCCATGTAGCTGATCTCCACATGGCTTTTGTTAAAAGGCGGCTGGTCGCCCGTCATGCCGACGAACAGGCGCGTGCCGGATTCCTTGATCAGTGGGTCGTCCTGGAGTTCAAGCATCTGTTCTTCGGTCAGATTTTTAAAGGTAGCGTGCATGTCGCCGCCTGCCTGACGGAAGTTCTGCTGCTGAAAGGAATGGTTGATCGACGCCCCGATGGTGAACAGCGAGGTAAACAGCACGGTCGTCAGCGCGATGGCGATGACCGCGATGAGGTTGCGGGTCTTTGCCGCTTTCAGGCTGCGGTCGGACAGCCGCCGGATACATTTTTTGTTTGCGACTTTGAGCATACCGGCGCACCCCCTACCGGCTGACGATGCGGCCGTCCTCAATGCGGACGATGCGGCTGGCCAGTTGGGCAATCTCCTCGTTGTGGGTAATCATCACAATGGTCTGGCCGAATTTTTCGCCGGTCACCCGCAGCAAGGATAAAACATCCTGACTGGTCGCGCTGTCCAGGTTGCCGGTCGGCTCGTCGGCCAGCACGATGGCCGGTTTTGTGGCAAGCGCGCGGGCAATGGCCACGCGCTGCTGCTGGCCGCCCGAAAGCTGGCTGGTCAGGTTGTCCAGCTTGCTTTCCAGCCCGAGCGTCTGGACGATCTGCTGCACATAGGTCTGATCGATCGGATTGCCGTCCAATTCGATGGGCAGCACGATGTTTTCGTACACACTCAGCACTGGAACCAGGTTGTACGCCTGGAACACAAAGCCGATCTTGCGCCGCCGGAAGATGGTTAGTTCGTCATCTTTGAGTGCAAAAATGTCGCTGCCATCCACAAACACCTTGCCGCTTGTCGGGCGGTCCAGACCGCCCAGCATGTGCAGAAGCGTTGACTTACCCGAGCCCGATGTGCCCACGATGGAAACAAATTCACCTTCTTCGACCGAGAGCGTCACCCCATCGAGCGCGCGCACCTCGGTATCGCCCGACCCATAATATTTTTTCAGGTCTTCGGTTTGTAAAATCTTCATGTTGCCGCCTCCCCTTGGTTTCTAGGTTTAGCATACCAGACAATTCTTACGCAATTCTTTCCGGCGAAATGTTTTTTGCCGCAGGGAGGCAAAGTGAATTGTCAAACTAAGTGCAACAGGAATTGAGTTCAAAGTCCCATAATTCCTGAGCAGAATGGAAGTTAAGAACCTTGCGAGGCCTGGCGTTAATCAACGCCAGGTTTCGTTTTAGTGTAGCAGGAGCGACGCGAG